>NZ_NEJU01000020.1:0-109946 GCF_002113295.1 Pseudomonas sp. B10(2017) | reverse complement strand
CCTCCCGCCCGCCCGCAACCGGGCCAAAGCAAGGGCCAGGGCCACCTGCGCATCATCGCCGGCGAATGGCGCAGCCGCCGTCTGGCGGTGCCGGACGGCGAAGGCCTGCGGCCAACGCCCGACCGCGTGCGCGAAACCCTGTTCAACTGGCTGGCGCCCTATATCGAGGGCGCCCGCGTGCTGGACGCCTTTACCGGTAGCGGCGCCCTGGTGCTCGAAGCCCTGTCCCGCGGGGCCGAGGACGCCGTCGCGCTGGACAGCAACCCGGCGGCCATCGCCAACCTGAAGAACAACCTCGAGATCCTGCGCTGCCCGCGCGGGCAAATCCTGCAGACCGACGCCCTGCGCTATCTGCAAGGCCCGGCCAAGCACCAGTTCGACGTGGTATTCCTCGACCCGCCGTTCCACCAGAACCTGCTGGCCGAAACCTGCAACCTGCTGGAACAGAACCAGTGGCTGCGCGAACAGGCGTGGATCTATACCGAAAGCGAGGCGGCACCATCGGCTTTGCAGTTGCCGGGCAACTGGCGCCTGCATCGCGAGAAGAAGACCGGCCAGGTGCATTACGCACTTTGGCAACGGGGTTGACCCTGTAACCCTGGGCTGCCGTATTTAGTTACCACAAACCTGCCACCTTCATGGCTGAAGCTGCTCCTCCGATTCCTGCAGGAGCACTTCAACCATGACCAACCACCACGCCCCACCCGCGCCGGCAGGCTCGGTACACACCTTTACCCTCGCCAACGGCCTGCGCGTCTACCTGCGTGAAGACAACCGCGCACCGCTGGTCAGCGTACAGCTTTGGTACCACGTAGGCTCCAGCTACGAGCCCGAAGGCCACACCGGGCTGTCCCATGCCCTGGAGCATCTGCTGTTCGAAGGCAGCAGCAAACTGGCTCCTGGCCAGTATTCCGCCCTCATGAGCCACTTGGGCGGTGACCCGAATGCCTATACCTACGCCGATGCAACGGTCTTTCCGCTGACATTGCCTCGCAACCGCCTGGAGATTGCACTGGAGGCCATGGCCGACGTCATGGCCAGTGCCACCCTGAGCGACGTGCCTTTTGCCCGTGAGTTGGCTGTCGTCATGGCCGAGCGACGCGAGGATATCGACAACAGCCCCTTGGCACTGGCACTTGAACATCACCAGTTGCTGGCCTATGGCGACAGCGGCTATGGCCCTCCAGTGACCGGGCACAAGGCCGACCTCGGCCATATGACCCCGGCGGCGGCGCGCACTTGGTACCAGACCTGGTACCACCCCAACAATGCCACGCTCGCCGTGGCCGGTGACATCGCGCTGGCCCAGCTACAAAAGCTGGTGACACGGCACTTTGCAGCGATCCCCGCCAACCGCCTGCCAACATGGCAAATACCAACAATGCCCTCAGGGCAGGTTCGGCGCAGCCAGACCCTGCGCTGGCATGGCCTATACACCGGCGTGGTCGTCAGCTTCAACCTTCCCAGCCAATGCACTGCGCGCTCGAGTTCACAAGCCTACGCGCTGCGCCTACTGCCGGAGATCCTTGCTGAAGGCCACGCCAGTACGCTACAGCGCCTGTTGGTGGTAGACGCTCCGCTACTGCAAGGCCTGAGAGCGACCTATGAGCCTTGGCAGCGCGGTGACAGCCTGCTGACCCTCTACGCGTTCTGCAGCCCACAAGTTACACCGGAGGCTGCCGCAGAAAGGTTGATGCTGGAAATCGAAGCGTTCCGCCAGTCGGCCCCCTCCAAGGAAGACCTTGAACGCGCCAAGGCTCGCCTGCTGGCCAGGCAGCTGTTCGAAAGGGACGACATCGGCAAACAGGCAGAGGCCATCGGCAAACAGGCCGCCTGCGGCCTGGACCCTGTTGCCCTGGACGATGAGCGGCAAGCCATCGAAGCCGTGACAGCCGAGCAGGTAGGTCTGGTTGCGTTGGAGTTCCTGACTGAAGCCCGTGCGGCCATCACCTTCATGCACCACAAGGAGAGCACCGATGAATGACATGATCGAGCGCACGCCGCAGCAGGCTGCTGCCAACGGAAACTACAGTGGCTTGGTCTCGGCCCGGGGTGTTGACCTGGACCAGCTCGAACCCCTTCGGACACAGGTGCAGACGTGGACCACGAAGGCAGGCACAGGCGTGAAGTTCGTCGAAACCCGCGGGTTGCCTATCGTCGATGTGGTTTTACGGTTCAAGGCCGGCACGACCCAGGACTTCTTGCAACCCGGCCTGGCAGCTTTGACGCTGTACATGCTTGACGAGGGCAGCCGGCGCTATACCGGTGCCCAGCAGGCGGAGCGCATGGAGCGCCTGGGCGCGATCATGGAAAAGCAGATACGCCTGGAGCACGCAACACTGAGCCTGCGCAGCTTGAGCACGAAAACGATACTCGAGCCGGCCTTGGAAGTGTTTACCGACCTCGTGGCACAGCCTGCTTTCCCCGCGCCGGCACTGGAGAAGATCAAGCGTCAGCTCGTGCAGCACAACGCTTCACGTGAACGGCGCCCCAGCCTCCGGGCGCGCAGCGAGGCGTTTCGACATTTGTTCAAAGGCCATCCCTATGGCAACCCGCTGGGCAGCACCATCCAAGGTGTGGACGCCGTCAGCCCTGGGGACTTGCGGGCATTCCACCAACGCGCCTACAGCGCCAGCAACCTGGAAATGGTGCTTGTCGGAGACCTGGCTCTGAGCGAGGCCCAAGCCATCGCGCAACAGATCAGCCAGACGTTGCCGCAAGGCTGGTCCGCCGTCGACCTGCCAGCCGTCCCGGCAGCGACACCCACAACCATCAACGTCGAACAGCCCGGGGCCAGCAGTGCTGTGCTGGTGGCACTGCCTATGAACGTCCCCGCCAATGACCCGGAATTCCAAGCCTTGGTCTTGGCCAGTGAAGTGCTGGGTTCAGGCCTCGAATCGCGTCTGATGGTGGAACTGCGCCAACGTCGCGGGCTGACCTACGGCATCTACAGCCATGCCTCGCCGTTGAGTTCCGGTGGGTTGTTCACCATCGAGTGGGAGGTCGCGCCACGCTACGTGCAAGCCACGCAAGAACTGGTAACAGCCGTGCTGCGCGATTTCATCGAGCACGGGCCAACCCAGGCCGAACTAAAGTTGGCACGCAAACAGCTGGCTGGGCAGTTGCTGCGTGGCATCGCGCAGAACAACAGCCTCGCAGCATTGCTTACGGAGATCACCCGGCAACACCAACCAGAGGACCATCTGAACGGCTACATCGAACGCATCGAAAGGCTGAGCCCGGCGGATATTCGTGCGGTAATGCAACGCCGGCTTGACCTGAACTACAAGGTGTTGGTCAGTGTCGGCCCACGTGTCGTCCAGCAGCAACTGCCAGCCACCGACCAATAGCGCAGGTACAGTGGCGCTGTTTCATGGCACTCTAGGCAGGCACATCACGAGTTGCCCAGCATGCCCAGCACCAGCGCCACATTCCGCCCGGCCATCGGCCTGTCCAACCCCCACCTGCAAACCCTGTGGGGGCCACTGTGGCGCAAGCTGCCTGAATTGCAGCGCAACCGCGAGCGGCTTTGGCTGGCCGATGGCGACTTCATCGACCTGGACTGGCTCGGCCCGCACCAACCCCACGCGCCATTGGTGATGGTGCTGCACGGCTTGACCGGCTCGTCCCACTCGCCCTACGTCAAAGGCTTGCAGCAAGCGCTGCAAGGCCGCGGCTGGGCCAGCGTGGCGGTGAACTGGCGCGGTTGCTCGGGCGAGCCCAACCTGCTGCCACGCAGCTACCATTCCGGCGCCAGCGAAGACCTGGCCGAAATCGTCAGCCACCTGCGCGCCCAGCGCCCGTTGGCGCCGTTGTATGCGGTGGGTTATTCGCTGGGGGGCAATGTGCTACTGAAATACCTGGGCGAAAGCGGTGTCGCCAGCCAGTTGCAGGCTGCGGTGGCGGTGTCGGTGCCGTTTCGCCTGGACCACTGCGCCGACCGCATCGGCCAAGGCTTTTCAAAGGTGTACCAGGCGCATTTCATGCGCGAGATGCTGGCTTATGTGCAGCTCAAACAGCGGCACTTCCATGACAAGGGCCAGCATGAACGGCTGGCGACGCTGCAACGGCTGGGGCCGCTGGGCGGCCTGCGCACGTTCTGGGATTTTGACGGCAAGGTCACCGCACCACTGAACGGTTTTCGTGATGCGCACGACTACTACCGCCGCTCATCGAGCCATTTCTTCCTCGGCCAGAACCGCACGCCGACGCTGATCATCCACTCCAGCGATGACCCTTTCGTCTCCGGCCACAGCCTGCCCGCGCCCCGCGAACTGGCACCGCAGACCCGCTTCGAACTGCACAGTCGCGGCGGCCATGTGGGCTTTGTCGATGGCAGCCTGCGCAACCCGGGGTATTACCTGGAGCGGCGGATTCCACAGTGGTTGGTGGAGGGCCAGTAGGAACTGCGGTTTTCATTGGCAGTACCGGCCTCATCGCCGGCATGCTTACTCGCCAGTAGCTATGCCATGCTGCGGATCGTTGATCCACTCGCTCCACGACCCGGCATACAGCTTGCCCAGCGGATACCCGGCCAACGCCAGGGCAAACAGGTTATGACACGCCGTCACCCCTGACCCACAATACGCCACCAACTGCTCCGGCGCCCGCCCGGCCAGCATTTCGGCAAAGCGCTGTTTTAGCTGGTCCGGCGGCAGAAAACGCCCATCAGCCCCCAGGTTGTCGGTGAACGCCGCGCACTGCGCCCCGGGAATATGCCCCGCCACCGGGTCGATCGGCTCCACTTCACCACGGAAACGCGGCAAGGCACGCGCATCGATCAAGGTCAGGTCTGCGTTTCCCAAGCGCTTGCCCAGGTGCTCGGCATCGATCAGCAGCTTGCCGTCCGGCTCACCGTTGAAGGTGCCTTCCCGCTTGAGCGGCGGGTCCAGGCTGAGCGGCAGGTGCGCCGCATGCCAGGCCTTCAGGCCACCGTCAAGGATCGCCACGCCGCTGCGCTTGCCCAGCCAGGCCAGCAGCCACCAGGCTCGGGCGGCAAAAGCGCCAGGGCCGTCGTCGTACAGCACCACCTCGCTGTCATCGTCCAGGCCCCACTCACGCAGGCGCTCGACCAACCGGCGCGCATCCGGCAATGGGTGACGCCCGGTGCGTCCCTTGCTCACAGGCCCGCTGAGGTCACGCTCCAGGTCGGCAAAATGCGCCCCGGCAATATGCCCCTGGGCATAGCTGCGTTGGCCATAGTCCACATCCTCGAGGGCAAAGCGGCAGTCGAGGATCACCAACTTGGGCGAGCCCAGACGCTCGGCCAACTGCTGCGGGGTGATCAATTGCGCAAGGGGCATGACAATCTCCTGATCGATAGCACTATCGATAGCACTGAGGCCCTGGGTTAGTGCTCCAGGGCCTGGTTGAACGGTACATGGAATTCCTGGCACAGGGCGTCCACGGCATTGCGGGCGTTTTCGGTGACGAAGCCGAGCTCCAGCACAAGTACCTGGTAGACGCCGCGCTTGAAGGCTTCTTCACCCAGGTGCGCGGAATGCTCACGCGTGGTGCTGAGAAAACGTACCCAGGACGTCAACACGATCCAGGCATTGATGGTCAGCGATTCGATCTGCGCCGGTGCCATGGCCAGGATGCCTGCCTCGACAAAGCCGCGGTAGATCGCCTGGCCCTGGCGCAGGCAGCGCTCGGAAAAACGCCGATAACGGGCGGCCAGCTCCGGGTCGCTGTCCAGCAGGTGCTCCAGGTCGCGGTGCAGAAAACGGTAGTTCCACATCGCCGCCAGCAGGGCCTTGAGGTAGAAGCGCTTGTCCTCCACGGTCGCCGCGCGGCCTTGCGGCGGGCGCAGGAAGCTGTCCACCAGTTCTTCGTACTGGCTGAACAGCAAAGCGATGATCGCCTGCTTGTTGGGGAAGTGGTAATACAGGTTGCCGGGCGAAATTTCCATGTGCGCGGCAATGTGATTGGTACTGACGCTGCGTTCGCCCTGCTGGTTGAACAGCTCGAGGCTGTTCTGCACGATGCGCTCTCGGGTCTTCATGCGCGGGGCCATGCTCAGCTCCCAGTCTGCGGGCCTTCATCAAAGGGTCATCTTACGGCGTATTGGCGGTGAAATGCACCGCTCGACAACGCGGAAAAATTCGCACCATCGTACAAATTAGAGTATAGGCTCTAGTGATTCCCTGCCCGGACTCGAAGCCGCCATGAACTCGCCCAGTGCCTTGCCCCCTGTGCAATCCGACCTCGACCTTGCGGCGACGTTCGCCACCCAGCGCCAGGCCTTTGCCGGCAACCCCTTGCCAGCGGCGGCGCAGCGGCGCCAATGGCTGAAAAGCCTGCGGGAAGCCTTGCTGGCCGGCCAAGCCGAACTGATCGAGGCAATCGGCCAGGACTTTGAGGGGCGCAGCGCCGACGAGACCCTGCTGGCCGAGGTGCTGCCCTCGGTGCAAGGCCTGCGCCACGCCGAAAAGCACCTGCAGCGCTGGATGCGCGCCAGCCGGCGCAAAGTCGGCCTGGCCTTCCAGCCGGCCAGCGCGCAGGTGCACTACCAACCCCTGGGGGTGGTCGGCATCATCGTGCCGTGGAACTACCCGCTGTTCCTTGCCATCGGCCCGCTGACCTGTGCCCTGGCCGCCGGCAACCGGGTCATGCTCAAGCTCAGCGAAGCCACGCCTGCCACTGGTCTGGCGCTCAAGCAACTGCTGGAGCAGGTGTTCCCCACCGATCTGGTCAGCGTGGTACTCGGCGAGGTCGAGGTAGGCCAGGCCTTTGCCCGCCTGCCGTTCGATCACCTGCTGTTCACCGGCGCCACCAGCGTGGGGCGCCAGGTAATGCTGGCTGCGGCGCATAACCTGACCCCCGTCACCCTGGAGCTGGGTGGCAAGTCGCCAGCCATCGTCTCGGCCGACGTACCGCTGGACAGCGCCGCCGAACGCATCGCCTTCGGCAAGACCCTCAACGCCGGCCAGACCTGCGTCGCCCCTGACTACGTGCTGGTGCCACGCGAGCGCCTGGAGTCCTTCAGCGACGCTTACCAGCGTGCCGTACGCCGGCTGTACCCGCGCATTACCGACAACCCCGACTACACCGCCATCATCAACCAGCGCCAGCTGCAGCGCTTGCAGCATCTACTGGACGATGCCCACGCCAAAGGTGCGCAGGTACTCGACCTGTACCCCGGTGAAACCCGCCAGGGTCGGCGCCTGCCACCCCACCTCCTACTGGGGGTGAACGACGGCATGCAGGTGATGCAAGAAGAAATCTTCGGCCCGCTACTGCCGCTGGTGCCCTACGACAGCCTCGAGCAGGCACTGGCATACATCAACCAGCGCCCGCGCCCGCTGGCTCTGTACTACTTCGGCTATGACCGCGCCGCCCAGGAGCAGGTGCTGCGCCACACCCACTCCGGCGGAGTGTGCCTGAACGACACCCTGCTGCACGTGGCCCAGGATGACTTGCCGTTCGGCGGCATCGGCCCCTCAGGCATGGGCCATTACCATGGTCATGACGGCTTCCTGACCTTCAGCAAGGCCAAGGCGGTGCTGGCCAAGCAACGCTTCAACGCTGCCCGCCTGATCTACCCACCTTATGGCAAAGCCTTGCAGCGCTTGCTCTTCAAGCTTTTCATCCGCTGAGGGCCGGCCCATGCACCGCCGCGAACTGCTGCGCTTCAGCCTTGGCGCCAGCGTCTTTCTGGCGGGTACCAGCCTGGTCGGCTGCAGCGCACAGACAGCCGCAACGGGTTACCAGGTACTGCGCGACGACGACCTGCCGCTGCTGCGCGCGCTGATCCCGGTGGTACTGGCCGGCACCCAGGCCGCCGAGACACTAGTGCTGTATAGCCTCGACCACAAGCTGGCGGCGCTGTCACCAGAAATGCTCAAACTCACCCGGCAGTTGTTAGACGTCCTCAACCTACCGCTCACCCGCGGCCCCTTGACCGGTGTCTGGGGCGCCTGGGAGCAAGCCAGCGCCGCGCAGATCACAGCCTTCCTGCAACGTTGGCAGGACAGCTCGCTGAACCTGCTGCGCATGGGCCACGCCTCGCTGCTGCAGTTGCTGCAGATGGCCTGGTACGAACGCCCCGAATCCTGGGCCGCCTGCGGCTACCCAGGGCCACCGAAAATCTGAAAACAACAAGAGCAGCGCCAATGCCTGTACCCGACCCGTTTCGCCAAGGCCTGGAAAGCGGCTGGATCACCCATGACGCCTCGCGCCTGGAGCACGACCTCACGCTGGAGACCGACGTTGCCGTGATCGGCAGCGGTGCCGGTGGCGCTACCAGCGCGCAAATGCTCAGCACTGCCGGCCTCAAGGTGCTGCTGATCGAAGAAGGCCCGCTGAAGACCAGCAGCGATTTCCACCTGCTGGAAAACGAAGCCTATGCCAGCCTGTACCAGGAAGGCCTGGGCCGCATGAGCAAGGACGGTGCCATCACCATCCTGCAGGGCCGCGCCGTGGGCGGCACCACGCTGGTCAACTGGACCTCCAGCTTTCGCACGCCGCCACAGACCCTGGCGCATTGGGCCGCAGTCCACAACGTGAGCGGGCTGGGCGAGGAGCAAATGCGCCCCTGGTTCGAGCGCATCGAGCAGGAACTGGGCATCACCCCCTGGGCCCTGCCACCGAACGCCAACAACGACGTGCTGCGCCGTGGCTGCGAACAGCTGGGTTACCGCTGGGCGGTGATCCCGCGCAACGTGCGCGGCTGCTGGAACCTGGGCTACTGCGGCATGGGTTGCCCGGTGAATGCCAAGCAGTCGATGCTGGTAACGCGTATTCCCGCCACCCTCGAACAGGGCGGCGAGCTGCTGTACCTGGCTCGGGCCGAGCGCTTCGAACACAACGGCGAGCGCGTCCAGGGCCTGTCATGCCAGGCCCTGGATAGCCAGGGCATACATGCCACAGGTCGGCAGGTCCGCGTTCGCGCGCGTCACTACATCCTTGCCGGTGGCGGCATCAACAGCCCGGCCCTGCTGCTGCGTTCCGACGCGCCCGACCCCCATGGCCGCCTGGGCAAGCGTACCTTCCTGCACCTGGTCAACTTCAGTGCAGCACGCTTCAACGACCGTATCGACCCCTACTATGGCGCCCCGCAGTCCATCTACAGCGACCATTTCCAATGGCAAGGCGGCAGCGACGGCCCGGTTGGCTACAAGCTGGAAGTACCACCGCTGCACCCGGCCCTGGCCAGCACCCTGCTGGGCGGGCACGGCCACGAGAATGCCCGGCGCATGGCCGAACTGCCACATACCCACGTGATGCTGGCGCTGCTGCGTGACGGCTTCCACCCACAAAGCCAGGGCGGGGCCGTGGAGCTGCGCGGCGATGGCTCACCGGTGCTCGATTACCCGGTCACCGACTACCTGCGCGACGGCCTGCGCCGCGCCTACCGCAGCATGGCGCAGATCCAGTTCGCCGCCGGCGCCACCCAGGTCACCCCCCTGCACAGCGATGCCAGCGCCGCGTCCAGCCTGGAGCAGGCCTTGGCCATGATCGACAAATTGCGCCTGGAGCCGTTCCGCACGCGCCTGGGCAGTGCTCACGTGATGGGTGGCTGCGCCCTCGGCGACGAGCCGAGCCAGGCGGTATGCGACAGCCTTGGCCGCCATCACCAGCTGGAAAACCTGTCGGTTCACGACGGTTCGCTGTTCCCCACCAGCATCGGCGCCAACCCGCAACTGTCGGTATATGCCATCAGCGCCAGGCTCACCGAAGCGCTGGTAGCCCGCCTGGCACACAGCGCATGACAAGGAACAGGCCCCCTGTCTATAGTGCCATCAGCCGGCCGCATGACTTGGCCGGAGCGCCGTCGCTGCGCTACCATCCGACTCCCCAACGCACTCCAGCCAGGATGACGCGATGAACCGAGTGTTGTACCCGGGTACTTTCGACCCCATTACCAAAGGCCATGGCGATCTGGTCGAGCGCGCCTCGCGGCTATTCGACCACGTTATCATCGCGGTGGCGGCCAGCCCCAAGAAAAACCCGCTGTTCCCGCTGGAACAACGGGTGGAGCTCGCCCGTGAGGTCACCAAGCACCTGCCCAATGTCCAAGTCATCGGCTTCTCCTCGCTGCTGGCGCATTTCGCCAAGGAACAGGGCGCCAACGTCTTCCTGCGTGGTCTGCGTGCGGTGTCCGACTTCGAGTACGAGTTCCAACTGGCGAACATGAACCGGCAACTGGCCCCCGATGTCGAGAGCCTGTTCCTCACGCCTTCGGAGCGCTATTCGTTCATTTCCTCGACCCTGGTCCGGGAAATTGCCGCGCTGGGCGGTGATATCAGCAAGTTCGTCCACCCGGTGGTGGCCGAGGCGCTGACCGAACGCTTCAAGAAATGACCTTTAACGGCTGATCATCGCGCCCGCGTGCACTGCGGGCGCGAATGCGGCACAATTGTGCCCACTGCGTTGAACATGCCCGGGCGCAGAGCCCCGGCCGGAGTCCCCATGTCCCTGATCATCACCGACGATTGCATCAACTGCGACGTCTGCGAACCCGAGTGCCCGAACGAGGCCATCTCTCAAGGCGAAGAGATCTACGTGATCGACCCTAACCTGTGCACCCAGTGCGTGGGCCATTACGACGAGCCGCAATGCCAGCAGGTCTGCCCGGTCGACTGCATCCCGCTGGATGAAGCGCACCCGGAAACCGAAGAAGAGCTTATGGCCAAGTACCGCCGGATTACTGGCAAAGCCTGATATCAGGCTAGCCCTCATCGCCGGCAAGCCAGCCTCCACAGAGAAATCATCGCCCTCGAGGGCTTTGCAGTACATGTGGGAGCTGGCTTGCCGGCGATCGGGCCCCAAGCCTCAGCGCTGGCAGCGCGGGCAATACACACTCGCCCTCTGCCCCAGCTTCACTTCGCGCAACTCCGTGCCGCACACCTTGCACGGCTGCCCGCCCCGCCCGTAAACGAACAATTCCTGCTGGAAGTACCCCGGCTGCCCGTCGCCACCGATGAAGTCGCGCAAGGTCGTGCCGCCCTGCTCGATGGCCGCCGCCAGCACGCGCTTGATCTCGATCGCCAGCTTCAGATAGCGCGTGCGGGAAATCCCGCCCGCTTCTCGACGAGGGTCGATGCCGGCGGCAAACAGCGCCTCGGTGGCGTAGATGTTGCCCACCCCCACCACGACCGCGTTGTCCATGATGAACGGCTTGACCGCCATCGACCGCCCACGGGACAGCTGGAACAGCCGCTCGCCGTCGAACAGGTCGGTCAGCGGTTCCGGCCCAAGGCGCAGCAGCAGTTCGTGGTTTAGCGGGTCCAGGCTCCACAACATCGCGCCAAAGCGGCGCGGGTCGGTGTAGCGCAGCATCAACCCCGACTCCAGCTCGATATCCACATGTTCATGTTTGGCCGCAGGCAAACCCAGCTGGACCAGGCGCAGGTTGCCCGACATGCCCAGGTGACTGATCAGGGTGCCGACCTCGGCATTGATCAACAGATACTTGGCACGCCGCTCGACACTGACGATGCGCTGCCCCGACAGTCGCACATCCAGGTCTTCCGGAATCGGCCAGCGCAGACGCCGATCACGCACCACCACCCGGCTGACGCGCTGGCCTTCCAGATGGGGCGCAATACCGCGCCGGGTGGTTTCTACTTCTGGCAATTCCGGCATGTGTCAGTGCCCACCCATCTCGCGAATGTTCTGCTTGAGGTTTTCGAAGTCGTATTCCGACAAGCCAATGTAATCGAGCACCAGCGGGCCGACCACATTCCATTCGTGGTCCACGACCTGGTTGCCCAGCACCCGGTGCGATGCGCAGATGTGCTCGGCCATCTTCAGCACCGCCAGCAGGTTTTTCAGCTGGTTCTGCGTATTGCGCGAACTCTCGTCGCGGAACACCGCCAGGGCGTTGTGGTGGTTGGCAATGGCCGCGCTGAGGTGCTCGGGCAAGCGCCAGGACTTGGCCGTGAAATAGCCGACCACAGAATGATTGGTGTTGAACGCGAGGTTTTCGGTGTCGACCACGCGGGTTTCCGCGTCGGCCTTGGCATAGGCCTCTTCCAGTACGTCCATGTAGTCCGGGAAGCGCTTGAGCATCAGCGGCACGCCACAGTCATGGAACAGGCCCAAGGTGTAGGCCTCGTCCGCCGCCTGGACGCCGGTGCGCTTGGCCAGGGTCAGGCAGGTCATCGCCACGTCCTGGGCGGTGTCCCAGAAGCGGTTGAGGGTAACGATGGTCTCGTCGGTCATCTCACCCTTGATCGACTGGGCGTTGATCAGGTTGATGATAGAACGGCTGCCCAGCAGGTTCACCGCGCGCTGAATCGAACCGATCTTGTTGGAAAGGCCGAAATGCGGGGAATTGACCAGCTTTAGCAAGGCGCCCGAGAGGCCCGGGTCCTGGGAAATCAGCTTGGCGATGGTTTCCAGGTCCGGGTCAGGCATGTACTGCTCGAACTGCAGGTCCACCATGATCTGCGGTTGCGGCGGGATGGTGATGCCTTGCAAGGCTTGCTGGATTTGTTCGGCGCTGAGTTCTTGGGACATACGTACACACTCGTTTAGGACCGACGATTCTAACCCTCCAGACCGGAAAGGGACCAACCACTGAATCGTTGGGCCGGAACTTTACTTTATCCATCCGGGCCTCTTGCTCATATTCATCAAAGAAAGGAGCAAGGCCCATGAGTGCAGAACTGAACGGCAAGCGAGTGGCTTTCCTGGTCACTGACGGCTTCGAGCAAGTGGAACTGACAGGCCCTCGAGAAGCCCTGGAACAGAGCGGCGCGGTGGTGGACATCCTCAGCGACAAGGAAGGCACCGTACGCGGCTGGAACCACGACCAGCCGGCCGACGCATTCGCCGTTGACGCCACCTTCGAAAGCGCCCACCTGGACCTCTACGATGCCCTGGTCCTGCCCGGCGGCGTGCAAAACTCTGACACGATTCGCTTGATCCCCGCCGCGCAGAAACTGGTGAAAAGCCACGATTCGGCTGGCAAGCCGCTGGCCGTGATCTGCCACGGTGGCTGGTTGCTGGTGTCGTGCGGGTTGGTCAAGGGCAAGAGGCTGACCAGCTACAAGACCCTGCAGGACGACATCCGCAACGCCGGTGGAGACTGGGTAGATGAAGAAGTGGTAGTCGATGGCAACCTGATTACCAGCCGCCAACCCGACGACATTCCGGCGTTCAACCGGCAACTGATCAAGGCATTGGCAGCCTGACTACCGCTCGACGGCATCACATGCTCCTGCGAGGGACGTATGGCCAGGCAGCAGGCTATAATCCCGCTCTTTTTTCCGGAGCGACGTCATGTCCCTGCCCAGCCTACGCCTCAAAGCCAATGCCGACCGCCGCCTGCGCGCCGGCCACCTGTGGGTCTACAGCAATGAAGTCGACGTCAGCGCGACCCCGCTGCAAGGCCTCCAGGCCGGCCAGCAGGCTGTTCTCGAGGCGGCCAACGGCAAGCCGCTGGGTATCGTCGCACTGAGCCCTAACAACCTGATCTGCGCCCGCCTGCTGTCGCGCGACGCCAAATTGCCGCTGGACAAATCGCTGCTGGTGCATCGCCTGAACGTCGCCCTGTCGCTGCGCCAGCGCCTGTTCGACCAACCGTGCTACCGCCTGGTCTATGGTGACTCCGACCTGTTGCCAGGCCTGGTGGTCGACCGCTTCTTCGACATCCTCGTGGTGCAATTGGCTTCGGCAACGATGGAAGCGCACAAGGACGACGTGATTGCAGCCCTGGTACAGGTGCTCAAGCCAAGCGGCATCCTGTTCAAGAACGACTCCTCCGCGCGTGATGCCGAAGGCCTGCAGCGCTATGTCGAGACCGTCTATGGCGAAGTACCGGACTGGGTGCCGCTGGAAGAAAACGGCGTCAAGTTCGAAGCCCCGGTACGCGAAGGCCAGAAGACCGGCTGGTTCTACGACCACCGCATGAACCGTGCACGCCTGGCGCCGTACGTGAAAGGCAAGCGTGTGCTCGACCTGTTCAGCTACATCGGTGGCTGGGGCGTGCAGGCCGGTGCCTTCGGCGCCAGCGAAGTATTCTGCGTCGACGCCTCAGGCTTTGCCCTGGACGGCGTGGAGCGTAACGCCGCGCTGAACGGCATCAGCGAGAAGCTGACCTGCATCGAAGGCGATGTGTTCGAGGCCCTGCGCGAACTGAAGGCCGCCGAAGAGCGCTTCGACGTTATCATTGCCGACCCACCCGCCTTCATCAAGCGCAAGAAAGACCTGAAGAACGGCGAAGCGGCCTACCGCCGCCTGAACGAGCAGGCCATGCGCATGCTTACCAAGGACGGCATCCTGGTCAGCGCCTCGTGCTCGATGCACCTGCCTGAGGACGACCTGCACAACATCCTGCTGACCAGCGCCCGTCACCTGGACCGCAACCTGCAGTTGCTCGAGCGCGGCGGCCAGGGCCCGGACCACCCGGTGCACCCGGCTATCGCCGAAACCCGCTACATCAAGAGCATCACCTGCCGGTTGCTGCCAAATAGCTGACCGATGACAGCCGGGGGCTTCATGCCCCCGCTTCACATCATATCTGCAATACCTGGGCGCAATCCCGAAATACACCAGCCCCCGCCGCATCGGCAATCCAAATGAAGCAACTCTCGCGGGGGCAAGCCTATCATTTTTGCCAGTAGCCACCTTTTAAAAATTCGAGTGTACTCCCGTCGCGCAATTGATGCTTATCACCGTTGATGTTTCCTATATCCATCGATAAAGGTGGCGACATGACTAGCAAGCCATACCCCCGAGCACTGCAAGCTGCGAAAATTGAAGGAGCGACCGCCGAGAACTTCGTTCCACTTGAAGCCCTGCGCAAAGGTATCGACATTGTCATCCCATGGAGTGATGACTTTAGAGCCGGAGGAACTATCAAATTACACCTGTCGGGTGGTGGCTCAGGCACCTTTCACGAATTGGATATTGATAAATTTCCCCCGGAGCAGGATCTGCGTGACTCTTTCCAACCCGAAGAAATAAGAGACCTCTGGGATAGCAAAGTCGAACTTTACTATTTCGATCAGAATTTGAACAGAAGCCCAATTTCCACTTACAGCTTCGCAGCAGAACTCTACCGCCCACGGGTCCCAGGCATCATCGATAACGAAGGATTACCGTGGTCCCAAGCGGCACAGGGTTTCACAATCAACATCCCTGCTTACGAAGGAGCGTCCGCCGGGGAGCTGATCCGCTTATTCCTGATAGGCCAGCACCCCAATTCAAGCTTCATCCTTGAAACCGAGGTTATCGAGACAGGTGAGCAGACAGTTTTCTTCATAAATGAAACAATATCCTCGGCACTAAGCGGAGGCATGGTGTATCTGCATTACCACGTCATCAACACCACCATAGAAAGAAGCAGTCGCCCACTCTCCTTCATGATGGGAAGCCTAGTAGCAGCCCCCATCGCAAAATACGTCTTGTGGGCCGGAGGCGATATGCCTTTCGTCTTAAACCCCATTGACGAACCGAAGGGAAAGTATCCTTTCATCACAAATTTCGGCCTCTCGCTGGAAAGAGATGATGAAGTCTTCTTCCTGGTACTGGACGACAGATCCTGGCAGAATGAAGTCATTGTGCAGAAAATTAGCACTCCCACGCTATCCGCAGACTTCCTGGCATCCAAACCTATTATTGATAACTTTAACAATTCGGTCTTCCTGATCGCGACCTTACTACGTCGCCATGGCAAAGTCCTCGCCTCAAACAGCAACTTGGTGAATTTTCCAGAAGATTCCACTAAACAGCGTCCGGCAGCTGGACCGCAAGCTGCAATTGCTCAACCGCGTTAGCCAGGGTCCAGCTCCCGCGAAGATTACCAAGGCTGACCGGGGCGGCCTGTGGGCGCTATAGGCCCGCAGGCCGATTAAGCCACCACCAGCTACCGCAAACCACCGTCCAGACACATCTCCATTCCCTCGCCGCGCCAGCGGTGTAGAATCGGCCTATTCATCGCCAGTCATCCCCGGCGGGTTTATGAGCTCTGCCCAAGCACGCGGCGATCCCGCGCGGTCTTCGGCCCCATCCGTGCCAGTGGCAACCGGCCTGCGGTACAAAGGACAAGAGAAGCTCACTCCCCTTTTTGTTACCTGATTAAGCCGCCAGGAGTGTTTCATGCCTGATTATCGTTCCAAGACTTCCACCCAAGGCCGCAACATGGCCGGCGCCCGTGCCCTTTGGCGCGCCACCGGGATGAAGGACGAAGATTTCAAGAAACCGATCATCGCCATCGCCAACTCGTTCACCCAGTTCGTCCCGGGCCACGTGCACCTGAAGGACCTGGGCCAGCTGGTCGCCCGCGAAATCGAACGCGCCGGTGGCGTGGCCAAGGAATTCAACACCATCGCGGTCGATGACGGCATCGCCATGGGCCACGACGGCATGCTGTACTCGCTGCCAAGCCGCGAGATCATCGCCGACGCCGTGGAGTACATGGTCAACGCCCACTGCGCCGACGCCATCGTGTGCATCTCCAACTGCGACAAGATCACCCCCGGCATGCTGATGGCCGCCCTGCGCCTGAACATCCCGGTAATCTTCGTCTCTGGTGGCCCGATGGAAGCCGGCAAGACCAAGCTGGCAAGCCACGGCTTGGACCTGGTCGATGCCATGGTCATTGCCGCAGACTCCTCGGCTTCCGACGAAAAAGTCGCCGAATACGAGCGCAGCGCCTGCCCGACCTGCGGTTCGTGCTCCGGCATGTTCACCGCCAACTCGATGAACTGCCTGACCGAAGCCCTGGGCCTGGCCCTGCCGGGCAACGGTTCGACCCTGGCCACCCACGCCGACCGCGAACAGCTGTTCCTCACCGCCGGCCGCACCATCGTCGATCTGTGCAAGCGTTACTACGGCGAGAACGATGAGTCGGTACTGCCGCGCAACATCGCCAACTTCAAGGCGTTCGAGAACGCCATGATGCTCGACATCGCCATGGGCGGCTCGACCAACACCATCCTGCACCTGCTGGCCGCCGCCCAGGAAGCCGAGGTGGCGTTCGACCTGCGCGATATCGACCGCCTGTCGCGCAAGGTGCCGCAGCTGTGCAAGGTTGCGCCGAACATCCAGAAATATCACATGGAAGACGTGCACCGTGCCGGCGGCATTTTCAGCATCCTCGGCTCGCTGGCCCGTGGCGGCCTGCTGCACACCGACCTGCCGACCGTGCACAGCCGCAGCATGGAAGAAGCCATCGCCAAATGGGACATCACCCAGACCGATGACGAAGCTGTGCACACCTTCTTCAAGGCCGGCCCTGCCGGCATCCCGACCCAGACCGCGTTCAGCCAGTCGACCCGCTGGCCGAGCCTGGACCTGGACCGTGCCGAAGGCTGCATCCGCAGTGTCGAGCACGCCTATTCGCAGGAAGGCGGCCTGGCCGTGCTGTACGGCAACATCGCGCTGGACGGCTGCGTGGTGAAAACCGCCGGTGTCGACGAGTCGATCCTGGTGTTCGAAGGCACCGCGAAGATCTTCGAGAGCCAGGACAGCGCCGTACGCGGCATCCTCGCCGACGAAGTGAAGGCCGGCGACATCGTGATCATCCGCTACGAAGGCCCGAAAGGTGGCCCGGGCATGCAGGAAATGCTGTACCCGACCTCGTACCTGAAGTCCAAGGGCCTGGGCAAGGCTTGCGCCCTGCTCACCGACGGCCGCTTCTCGGGCGGCACATCGGGCCTGTCGATCGGCCACGCCTCGCCGGAAGCCGCCGCTGGCGGCGCTATCGGCCTGGTGCGCGACGGCGACAAGGTGCTGATCGACATCCCGAATCGTTCGATCAACCTGCAGGTCAGCGATGAAGAACTGGCTGAGCGCCGTATCGAGCAGGACAAGAAGGGCTGGAAACCGGCTGAAGTACGCCCACGCAAGGTGACCACCGCGCTGAAGGCCTATGCTTTGCTGGCGACCAGTGCCGACAAGGGCGCGGTGCGTAACAAGGCGATGCTGGAAGGGCTGTAAGGCTCTGACGGTATGAATGAAGAACCGGCGCCCTGGGCGCCGGTTTTTTTATGCCTGTGATTAGTGTGCTGCTCGTACTGGCTTGCCGGCGATAGGACCAGTACAGGCGAAACACCAACTACTGAATCTGCTCCGGCGTCACGATCACCCAGTTCTTGTCCGCCGTCACCGGCAGCCCTTCCTTGGCCTGCGCCGCTGCATTCCTGGCAATCATCCCGTTCATCTGGTCCATGTACTTGGCCTTGCGGTTTATCCACAGGTGGATGCCACCTTTGCCCACATCCACCCCATGAAACTGCATGTAGCCGTCGCTGGTCGGCGTATCGCCCCCCACCAGCACCGGTTTCTTCCACTCATCGATATAGGTCAGGATCGCCGCCTGCTTGCCTGCCATCCAGGTGGCCGGGGTCCACAGGTACGGAGTCAGCTCCAGCCCCACGTTGGCCTTGGCATCATAGTGCCCGGCGCTGATCTGCTTGCGCGCCGTGGTCAACTGGCCGCTGGCGCGGTCCTTCAGCAGCAAGCTCACGCCAATCACATTCTGCGGCTTCACGTTGTAGCCGTACTTGGGGTCCGACGCGACCATGCGCACCAGCTCCTCGGAAGCAGCGGAAACCACATAGACCTCGATACCGTTCTCCATCAGCTTGTTGTACAGCTCGGCCTGGCCCTTGAAGACCTTGGGCGGCTGTACCTCGATGGCCTTGACCTGGTCCCCTTCGTAATAAGTGGCCGGGATCGGTTTTCCGGAGGCCATCAGCTCATCCACCTGCACCTTCAGCTCCTGCAGGGTAAAGCCGGAGAACACCTGGGCCACCCACGGGTAGCAGACCATGTCGTCCACTTCGCACAGCCGGTAGTAGTAGCTGAACAGGCTTTCCTTGTGCTCGGCGGTGTCCTTGAACGGCATCAGCTTCAACGAGGGGTCGAGCTTGTCGCGGCTCAGCAGGCCCTTGTTTTCCATGAACGGCAGCAAGGCCTCTTCAAGGTCGTAGCGGTAGCTGGTGTTGTCCATGTCGAAGACAGCGTAGTTACCCTTGTTGGCATTGGCGGCAATCATGCCGTCGAGCTGCCTGGCCGCCTCGGCGGGCCAGTGCTTGAGCTCGGTGGCGAAGGTTTCGATACTGAACAGCAGGGACAGGCCGATGGCGACGGCTCTCGGAGCGAACTTCATGTACGAATCTCCTGAAATGACCCAGAAACGCTAGTGCAACAATCCCCGCCGGCAGCCCTTGATAACGACCTCAACGCAGCTGCAAACGCCGTGTTCATTGCAATCCGCGACACGCCGTTATTCCATAAACGACTATGCACATTCCATTTGGGTATAAATTCGTTTGTTTTCAGCCTGTTAGCATTTCCGTTCGCAATCGCTCACAGAGGCGATGCCAATTCTGCTTTTTTCTGCTGGAGCTTCAATGAACCTGCCACTGTCCCTTAACCTGCTGGCGTTCCTGGCCCTGTTGCTGGGCCTGGCACAAACCCGCCGCACCGACTGGAGCCTGGCCAGAAAAGTATTGCTGGGCCTGGTGCTGGGCGTGGTGTTCGGCCTGATACTGCATACCATCTATGGTGCTGGCCACCCCGTGCTCAAGGCCACCATCGCCTGGCTCGACCTGGTCGGCAACGGCTACGTCGGCCTGTTGCAGATGATCGTCATGCCGCTGATCTTCGCCTCGATCCTCAGTGCCGTGGCGCGCCTGCAAAATGCCTCGTCGCTGGGCCGCATCAGCGTGCTGAGCATTGGTACCCTGCTGCTGACCACCGCCATCGCCGCGTTGATCGGCATCGTCCTGACCAACCTGTTCGGCCTGAGCGCCGAAGGCCTGGTGGCCGGCGCGCAGGAAAGCGCGCGCATGCAGGTTATCCACAGCGACTACGCCGGCAAGGTTGCCGACCTCAACATCCCGCAACTGCTGCTGTCGTTCATCCCCAGCAACCCGGTAGGTGACCTGGCACGGGCCAAGCCGACCTCGATCATCAGCGTGGTTATCTTTGCCGTCTTCCTCGGCCTGGCCGCGCTGCAGCTGATCAAGGACGATGCCGAGAAAGGCGAACGCGCGCTGTCGGCTATCGACACCCTGCAGGCCTGGGTGATGCGCCTGGTGCGGGTGGTGATGAAGCTGACCCCGTATGGCGTGCTTGCACTGATGACCAAGGTGGTGGCCAGCTCGAACATGGAAGACATCCTCAAGCTGGGCAGCTTCGTGGTGGTGTCGTACTTGGGCCTGGCGCTAATGTTCGTGGTGCACGGCGTTATCCTGGCCGCTACCGGCGTGAGCCCGCTGCGCTTCTTCCGCAAGGTGTGGCCGGTGCTGACCTTCGCCTTCACCAGCCGCTCCAGTGCCGCCAGCATTCCGCTTAACATCGAAGCGCAAACCCGCCGCCTGGGCGTACCGCCGTCGATTGCCAGCTTCAGCGCATCGTTCGGTACCACCATTGGCCAGAACGGCTGCGCCGGCCTCTATCCCGCCATGTTGGCGGTGATGGTGGCGCCGGCGGTGGGCATCGATACCTTCGACCCGCTGTGGATCGCCACCCTGGTGGCCATCGTCACCTTGAGTTCGGCAGGTGTTGCCGGCGTAGGTGGCGGTGCGACTTTCGCCGCGCTGATTGTGCTGCCGGCCATGGGCTTGCCGGTGGAGCTGGTGGCGTTGCTGATTTCGGTGGAGCCGCTGATCGACATGGGCCGTACGGCGCTGAATGTGAACGGTTCGATGACCGCAGGGGTGGTGACCAGCCAACTGCTGAAAGAGACCGACAAGGATGTGCTGGCTGGCGATGAACATGCCGAGCTGAGCCATTCCTGACGGATTGCCGGAGCTGCCTTGCAGCCCCGGCAATCTCAAACCTTGTCCCAGACCTCGAAATGATACCCAGGCTTGCCTTCCTCAGCCTGCGCCTCGCTCGACACCAGTTTCCACTGCCCCCGATCAAACTCAGGGAACCAGGCATCCCCCTCCGGCGACAACTCGACCCGCGTCAGGTACATGCGGCTGACCAGCCCTTTCTCCAGCGCCTGCCCATACAGCTGCGCCCCGCCAATCAGCATCAGCTCATCGACACCGGCCTCGCGCGCCCACTGCTCGGCCCGCACCAGCGCCTCTTCCAGCGAGCCAAACACCTCGGCCCCCGCCAGTTCCAGCCCTGCCTGCCGGCTGACGACGATATTCAACCGCCCGGGCAACGGCCTGCCCAGCGAGTCCCAGGTCTTGCGCCCCATGATGATCGGCTTGCCCAGGGTAGTGGCCTTGAAGTACTTGAAGTCCCCCGGCAAATGCCAGGGCATGGAGTTGTCGATGCCGATCACGTGGTTCTCGGCGTGAGCCGCGATCAGGCTGAGGGGGAGTGATGTATTCATGCCAGCGAGGATAGCACCGGGCGTGTGGGTTATGCTTCTGCCCTGACCTGTGCAATGGAAGACCTTGTGACCGCACCGACTTCACTGGACAAGCGCTGGCTCACCGAAGCGGTACGCCTGCGCGAGGAACATGCCGGCCCCCTGGAGGACCAGGAGGCCAACCGCCGCGCCCGCCAGGCAGGCGGTGACCTGGCGGCCCGCATCGAAACCCGTGCCCTGTTCCTGGCCGAACGCGACGGCATCACCACCGCCCTGGGCCGCTGGAAACAGGGCGCACGCCTGGCGCTGCTGGCCTTGCTGGTGCTGGCCTTGCTCAGCGGCGCGGGGTTGGGGCTGGCCGCCCTGGGCGATGGGCAGCGCCCGGTTAATGTGTTCTGGGCACTGGGCAGCCTGCTTGGGTTGAACCTGTTGATGCTGCTGGGCTGGGCCATCGGCTTTGCCCTGAGCGGTGAGCACGGCGCAGGGCTGGGCCGCCTTTGGCTGTGGCTGAGCGAACGCTTTGCCCGTGACGCCAAGGCCGCGCACCTGGCACCAGCGCTGCTGGTGCTGCTGCAACGCCAGCGCCTGAACCGCTGGCTGCTCGGCCTGCTGGTACATGGCCTGTGGCTGCTGGCGATGGTCACCGCGCTGGGCATGCTGCTGGCCTTGCTGGCGACCCGGCGCTATGGTTTTGTCTGGGAGACCACCCTGCTCGCTGCCGACCCGTTCATCCACCTGACCCAAGCCTTGGGCGCGCTGCCTTCATTGCTGGGCTTCATGGTACCCGACGAGGCCATGATTCGCGCCAGCGGCGACAGCCAGCCGGCCCTGGACCTGGCGCGCCAGGCCTGGGCCAGCTGGCTGCTTGGCGTGGTGCTGGTGTACGGCCTGCTGCCGCGCCTGCTGTTGGCCGGGCTGTGCCTGTGGCGCTGGCGTCAAGGCCGCCAACGCCTGGCGCTGGACCTCAGCCTGCCCGGCTACGCGCAGCTGCGTGAAGCGCTGATGCCACGCAGCGAACGCATAGGTGTCCAGGATGCCGCGCCCGAAGCCTTGCCGCAGTTTGCCGCTGGCCAGCTGGAAAGCGGCAGCAGCGGTGCCCTGCTGGTCGGCCTGGAGCTGGACGACCAGCACCCCTGGCCGCCCGCCCTACCGAAAAGCGTAACCAGTGCCGGCGTGCTCGACAGCCGCGAATCGCGCAACCACCTGCTCGAACAGCTCAGCCGCTTCCCGCCGGCACGCCTGGCCATCGCTTGCGACCCGCGCCGTTCGCCCGACCGCGGCAGCCTGGCGCTGCTCGCCGAGCTGGCACGCAATGCGGGTGCCACCCGTGTCTGGCTACTGCAGGCAGCACCGGGCGAGGCCCTGGACGCCCAGCGCCTGGGAGACTGGCACGAAGCCCTCGACCGCCTTGGCCTGGCGCATGCCGATACCTCGCCGCTGACCTGGCTGGAGCATGGCCATGACTGAGCCGCTTAAACTGGCCGTGGTCGGCCACACCAACGTCGGCAAGACCTCGCTGCTGCGCACCCTGACCCGTGACGTCGGCTTTGGCGAAGTGTCCCACCGCCCCAGCACCACCCGCCATGTGGAAGGTGCGCGGCTGTCGGTGGACGGCGAACCCTTGCTCGAGCTGTACGATACCCCGGGCCTGGAAGACGCCATCGCCCTGCTCGACTACCTCGAACGCCTGGAGCGCCCGGGCGAGCGGCTGGACGGCCCGGCCCGCCTCGAGCGCTTTCTGCAAGGCAGCGAGGCACGCCAGCGTTTCGAGCAGGAGGCCAAGGTGCTGCGCCAGCTGCTGGCCAGCAATGCCGGCTTGTATGTGATCGACGCCCGTGAACCGGTGCTGGCCAAATACCGCGACGAACTGGAAGTGCTGGCCAGCTGCGGCAAGCCGCTGCTACCGGTGCTCAACTTCGTCGCCAGCCATCAGCACCGCGAGCCGCAATGGCGTGAAGCCCTTGCCAGGCTTGGGCTTCACGCGTTGGTGCGGTTCGACAGCGTGGCCCCGCCAGAGGATGGCGAGCGCCGGTTGTACGAAAGCCTGGCCCTGCTACTTGAAGACGCCCGCCCGGCCCTGCAGCGGCTGATAGACGACCAGCAGGAACAGCGCCTGGCGCGTCGGCACAGCGGCAAGCGCCTGATTGCCGAGCTGCTGCTGGACTGCGCTGCCTGCCGGCGCAGCGTCGAGGCTGAACCGGCTGCCGAAGCCCGGGCCATCGAGGCATTGCGGCAAGAGGTGCGCCAGCGCGAGCAGCGCTGTGTCGAGGCACTGCTCAAGCTGTATGCCTTCCGCCGCGAGGACGCCCATGCCAGCGACCTGCCGTTGCTGGATGGCCGTTGGGGCGATGACCTGTTCAATCCCGAAACCTTGAAGCTGCTGGGCGTGCGCTTGGGCAGTGGTGTGGCCGCTGGTGCTGCGGCGGGTGCCGGGGTGGACCTGCTGGTCGGCGGCCTGACACTGGGGGCTGCCGCCCTGGCCGGAGCGATTGCCGGCGGCGCGCTGCAGACGGCCCGCAACTATGGGTCGCGGTTGATGGGCAAGCTCAAGGGCAAGCGCGAGCTGACGGTGGACGACACGGTGTTGCGCCTGCTGGCCTTGCGTCAGCAGCAGTTGATGGTAGCGCTGGAAAACCGCGGGCATGCGGCGCAGGACAGCATTCGGCTGGGGGAGCTGGATGAGAAGGCCTGGCGGGAGGGCAAGTTGCCGGAGGCGTTGAGCAAGGCACGGGCGCATCCGCAGTGGTCCACCCTGAACCCAGGGGCGAAGCTGAACCAGGCTGAGCGGCAGGAACAGCTGGAGGCTCTGGTTTCACAGTTTTGATTAAGCAGGTCTGGCCTCTTCGCGGGTAAACCCGCTCCCACAGGTATCTCACATTCCTTGAGATGTGCACTATTCCTGTGGGAGCGGGTTCACCCGCGAAGAGGCCCGCACAGGCAGCCCACATCTCAAAGTAATGCCAAAGCCTTCCGCTTCACCCCATCCAGGTTAATCACCGCCACTCCGACCACCTTGGCCCGCTCATCCCACTCCCTCATCCGCAAGCTCACCTCGAACAGCGGATCCCGCTCGAACACATCCGCCTCATCCTCGCTCATCACGCCCCCCTGATACTCCAGGGTCCGCCGGCTCGCCTCACTCAACCGCTGGTAATACCCAGGCTGGCGCAAAGTCAGGTAGCGCTTGGCCTCCACGTGATACTGCACCAGCCGCGCCATGCGTTCGCCGAAGCCACAGCGGCGTAAGTATTCTGCGCCGATGCGTTCATGGCTGACTACGCCATAGCCGCCCATACTGGCGTCACCGCCGCACAGGTGGCCGATGTCGTGGAAGAACGCCGCCAGCACCACTTCGTCGTCGAAGCCTTCGGCCATGGCCAGTTGCGCGGCCTGGGACATGTGTTCGAGCTGGGTGATGGCTTCGCCGATGTAGTCGTCACTGCCGTGGCGTTCGTACAGCGCGAAGGTGCTGTCGATGATCTGGGCTGGGGTGGGCATCACTGTTTATTCCTGGCTGGATTGCAGCAGTGGCTTCTTCGCGGGCATGCCCGCTCCCACAAGGATCGCACACAGCTGAAGGACTGCGCGGTACCTGTGGGAGCGGGCGCGCCCGCGAAGAGGCCGGTGCAGGTTACTGCTGAGCCACCTTCTCCGACTTGCCGTCATAGCGCTTGCGCCACTCGGCCAGGATCTGGTCACGGTTCTTCGAGGCCCAGGCAAAGTCGTTCTTGATCAGGCGCTGTTCATAGTCCGCCGGCAGTTCGGTCTGCGGCTTGGCAATGCCCGGGGCAGCCAGCACGGCGAAGTTCTCCTTGTACAGCTCCATGGCCGCCGGGCTTGCCGAGAAATCAGCCAGGCGCCTGGCCGCATCCGCTTTTGGCGAACCCTTGATCACCGCAGTCGCCTCGATCTCCCAGCCCAGGCCTTCCTTCGGCAGCACGATGTCCAGCGGCGCGCCCTGGCGCTTGAGCTGCACGGCCGGGTACTCGAACGAGATACCGATCGGGAATTCACCCGCTGCGGCAAGCTTGCACGGCTTGGAACCGGAATGAACGTACTGGCCGATGTTCTGGTGCAGCGCATCCATGTATGCCCAGCCCTGCGGCTCGCCAAAGGTCTGCAACCAGGCACTGACATCCAGGAAGCCGGTGCCGGACGAGGCCGGGTTCGGCATGACGATCTTGCCCTTGTACTCGGGCTTGGTCAGGTCCTGCCAGCTCACCGGCTTGCTCAGGCCCTGCTTCTCGGCCTCGATGGTATTGAAGCAGATGGTAGCGGCCCACACGTCCATACCGACCCAGGCTGGCGGGTTGGCATCATCGCGGTAATTGGCGGCAATCTTGCCCAGGTCCTTCGGTGCGTAGGCTTCGAGCATGCCGTTCTGGTCGAGAATGGCCAGGCTCGATGCGGCCAGGCCCCAAACTGCGTCGGCCTGCGGGCGCTCTTTCTCGGCCAGCAGCTTGGCGGTGATGATGCCGGTAGAGTCGCGTACCCACTTGATTTCGATGTCCGGGTTGGCCTTTTCGAAGGCCTGCTTGTAGCTCTTCAGCTGTTCGGCCTCCAGGGCGGTGTAGACCGTCAGCTGGGTGCCAGCGGCCGAAGCCTGCAGGCTGAACACGGCGGAAACGGCAGCGGCAAGTGCAAGGTGCTTGTACATGGTTAGTTCCTTACAGGTCAGACGGTCGCGGCGCGTTGGCGCCAGGCTTGGGAGCGGCGCAGCAGGCCGCGTGAGGCTGCGGCCAGCAGCAGTGAAGCACCGGCACTGGTCAGCAGGATCAGGGTGGACATGGCGGCGGCACCACCGACATTGCCGGCGTCGTCCATGTTCAGCACGGCGACGGCAGCAAGAATGGTGTCGGGGCTGTACAGGAAGATTGCCGCCGACACGGTGGTCATCGCCGATACGAACAGGTAGCGGATGATGTCCAGCAGCGCCGGCAGGCAGATCGGCACGGTCACCCGCAGGAAGTGCCTGTACAGCGGCGCCTTCAGCGACAGCGCGGCGGCCTCGAACTCGCCGTCGAGCTGACGCAGGGCAGTGGTCGCGGTCATCTGCGCGGTGGTCAGGTAGTGGGCGATGGTGCACACCACCAGCAGCCCCATGCCGCCGTAGAACACATGCAGCGGGTTGCCGTTCAGGTTGAAGAAGAATACATAGCCCAGGCCCAGCACCAGGCCCGGCACGGCCATGGGGATGAAGCTGAGCAGGCGCAGCGCCTGGTTGAGCAGGCGTTGGCCCTGGGTCTTTTCCATCAGGTAGGCGCCGGTGAAGATCACGATGCTGCCGATCAATGCGGTGCCGATGGCCATGGTCACACTGTTGCGGTAGGCCAGCCAGCCGCCACCGGCGGTGTCCTCGAACATGTAGTGACGCAGCGACAACGACAGGTTGTAGGGCCAGAAGGTGACCAGGGACGAGTACACCGCCATACCGATCACCAGCAGCAACGCCGAGCACACCAGCAGCACGATCCCCAGGAAGCAGGCGTCACGGCCCCGCGACGGCTTGGGCTCGAACACCTGTGCACGCCCGCTCATGGCCTCGCCCTGGCGCCGACGCAGCCAGGCATCGACGGTAAAGCTGAACAGCGCCGGCAACAGCAGCACCATGCCGATCAGCGCGCCGCGGCCGAACTGCTGCTGGCCGACCACCGCCTTGTAGGCTTCCAGCGCCAGCACCTGATAATCGCCGCCGACCACGACCGGTACACCGAAGTCGGTGATGGTCAAGGTGAACACCAGGCAGAACGCTGCGAATACTGCCTGGCGCGTGGCCGGCCAGGTGATGCTGGTGAACGCTCGCCAGGGGCCGGCACCCATGCTGGACGCTGCGTCGAACAGGCGTGCATCGGCCAGCGAAAGTGCCGACAGCAGGATCATCAGGGCATGCGGGAAGGTGTAGATGGCCTCGCCCAGCACAATGCCCCAGAAGCCATAGATGTTGTCGCTGAGCAACCCGCGCAGCAGCCCTTGGTTACCGAACAGGTAGACCAGGGCGATGGCCGGCAGCATTGACGGAGCCAGCAGCGGCAGCAGCGAAATCCCCCGCCACAGGCCTTTGCCCGGAATCAGCGTGCGCTGCAGGGCATAGGCGAACAGGTAGGCCAGCGGTACCACGATGGCTGCCACCGTGAAGGCCACCGACAGGCTGTTGCCTAGCAGCCAGTGGAAGTTTTCACTGGCGAACAGTTCGCGGGCCGCCAGCAGGCCGCCACCCTGGCCCGCATCTGCGCTGAAGCCGCGCCAGAAGATCGCCAGCAGCGGCATCAGCACCGCCAGTACCAGAAGGATCAGCAGCAGGCTCTTGCCGCCGACGACGAACAACCGGTCGCCCAGGGCAACGCCAGCACGCGGCGTGGCCTTGGCCTGGCTCAGCGGCAGGGACATTGGCGCGGCCATCTCAGGCAAACACCTGCAGGCTCTGCGGTGGCAGCGCCACCCAGATGTCCTGCGAGCCCAGCCGCGGCATTGCCTCGGGAGCCAGCTCCGCCAGCAGTGCATGGCCAGGCAGCGCCTTGAGTTCGAAGCTCATGCGGCAGCGGTTACCGAGGAAGGTGATTTCACGGACCATGGCCGGGAACAGGTTTTCTTCGTGCATCGCAGGGTTGACCGTGATCGCCTCCGGGCGGCAGAACAGCCGGCCACTGCTGGGGCGGGCCGAACCTGGTGCCAAACGCATGTTCATGCCACCGACCTGGGCATGGCTGTCACTGCTGCGCTGGAACGGCAACCAGTTGCCCTGGCCGACGAACTCGGCAACGAACGGCGTGGCCGGTTGGTCGTAGATTTCCTGCGGGGTGGCGTACTGCTCGACCTGGCCGTTGTTCATCACCGCAATGCGGTCGGCCATCAGCATGGCCTCGTCCTGGTTGTGGGTGACCATCAGTGTGGTGATACCCAGCTGGCGTTGCAGCTGGCGCAGTTCAGTGCACAGGTGCTCGCGCACCCGGGCATCCAACGCCGACATCGGCTCGTCCAGCAGCAGCAACGACGGCGACGGTGCCAGCGCGCGGGCCAGGGCCACACGCTGCTGCTGGCCCCCGGAAAGCTGACCGGGGTATTTCTTCTCGCTGCCGGCCAGGCCCACCAGTTCGAGCATTTCGGCCACTCGCTGGCGGGCCTGCTCGCGGCCACTGCCAGTCAGGCCATAGGCGATGTTGGCTTCGACGGTGAGGTTGGGGAACAGCGCGTAGGACTGGAACAGGATGCCGTAGTCACGGGCCTGAGGTGGCAGCTCGGAGATGTCGCGCTCGCCGATGTATAACGTACCGCGGTCCTGGCGCTCCAGGCCGGCGATGCAGCGCAGCAGCGTGGTCTTGCCGCAGCCAGACGGACCGAGCAGGCACACCAGTTCGCCGGCGGCGATGTCCAGCGAGACATCGTTCAGCGCCGTGAAGGCGCCGAAGCGCTTGTGGATGTTGCGCACTTTCATCTGTGCGCCGGGGGTGGTGTGGTTCATGGCAGGGCCTCATCGAAGAGATGGGGGCCATGCTAGGAAGGCTGTGCGAAGTTTCTGTGGCTTTAGAGCAAAAGCGGATGATAGTGGTATAGGCAGATTTTGTAGTGGCCTTCAAGGGCCCTATCGCCGGCAAGCCAGCTCCCACAGGTACTGCACAGGTCTGAACGACTGTGGGGATAACTGTGGGAGCTGGCTTGCCGGCGATAGGGCCGGTACAGCCACTACATGGCTATGAGAAGTGCGAACCGGCCACTTCCTGCGCCACCCCAAGGAATGCCGCCGGCAACCGCGCCTGGCGCCGCTCCTTCAGGCAATACAGGTACTCATGCATCACCGGCGCGTTCTCCAGCGCCAGCACTCGCAACTCAGGGTTGTGTGGCACCTCGTGCCGGGCAATCACGCTGATGCCGATATTGCGCAGTACCGCCTCACGGATCGACTCGCGGCTGCCAATCTCCAGCAAGGCTCCGGCCTTCACCCCGGCCTCCTGCATCATTTGCTCGGTCAGCTTGCGTGTGGTCGAGCCTTTCTCGCGCATCAGCAGGCAATGACCGGCGACCACGTCAATGGACACCGCCTGGCGGTGTGCCAACGGGTGGTTGCGATGCACCGCCACCACCAACGGGTCAGTCCCCAGCACCCGACGCACCAGCCGCGCGTCCTCCAGCAGTTGCGACGAAGCAGCGATATCCACCCGGTAGTCCTCGAGCATCTCCAGCACCTGCTGCGAGTTGCCGATTTCCACCGCCACTTCCACCTGCGGCAGGCGTTCGCGGTAGATCTTCACCAGGTCGAGAATGTAGTAAGGCGCCGTAGCAGCAATGCGCAAGCTGCCCTGGGCCTGGCCGCTGTTGCGTAGCTCGAACTCGATGTCGGCCTCCTGCTGCAGCAGTGCCTTGACCATCGGAAGCAGGCGCACGCCCTCCTCGCTCAGCACCAGGCGCCGCCCGCCGCGGTAGAACAGCTCCACCGCATACTGGCTCTCCAGGTTGCGAATCTGCGTGGTCACCGTGGGCTGGCTGAGCCCGAGCTTCTTCGCCGCCAGGGTGATGCTGCCCAGGCGGGCCACCATGTAGAAGGCTTTCAGCTCCGAACTCAGCATTCACATCCTCTATTTGCGCAACAGGCGCAAGCCGTTGAACACCACCAGCAGGCTCACGCCCATGTCGGCGAATACCGCCATCCACATGGTGGCCATGCCGGCAAAGGTGATCGCCAGGAATATCGCCTTGATACCCAACGCCAGAACGATGTTCTGCATGAGGATCGCCGCACTTTGGCGCGACAGCCTGACGAAGGCCGGGATTTTCCGCAAGTCGTCATCCATCAGCGCCACATCGGCGGTCTCGATGGCGGTGTCGGTACCGGCCGCCGCCATGGCAAAACCGATCTCGGCGCGGGCCAGCGCCGGGGCGTCGTTGATACCGTCACCGACCATGCCCACCCGATGGCCCTGAGCGTACAGGGTTTCGATGCTCTTGAGCTTGTCGGCAGGCAGCAGGTTGCCTTCGGCACGGTCGATACCCACCACGGTGGCGATGGCCTGGGCGGTATGCGGATTGTCACCGGTCAGCATGACAGTCTTGATGCCCAGCTCGTGCAGCTCGGCGATGGCCTGGCGACTGCTTTCCTTCACCGTGTCGGCCACCGCGAACAGCGCCAACGGGCCGGAGCGGTCGAGCAGCAGCACCACGGTCTTGCCCTGGCGTTCCAGCGCATCCAGCTGTGCCTCCAGCTCGGGCGAGCACAGCCCCAACTCCTCGACCAGACGGTGGTTACCCAAGTGGTAAACCTCACCCGCGATGGTACCGCGCACGCCACGCCCAGCCAGGGCGGCGAAGTCATCGACCTCGCTCAAGGCCAGGCCTTGCTCCTTGCCGAACTGGGCAATGGCGCGTGAAACCGGGTGGTCCGAACGCTCGCCCAGGCTGGCTGCCAGGGCTTGCGAGCGGCCTTCGAACAGCGGCTCCAGTACCTTGGCGTCGGTCTGCACCGGCTTGCCGTGGGTGATGGTGCCGGTCTTGTCCAGGGCCAGGAAGTCCAGCTGGCGCCCGCCTTCCAGGTACACGCCACCCTTGATCAGGATGCCCTTGCGCGCGGCAGCAGCCAGGCCGCTGACGATGGTCACCGGCGTCGAGATCACCAGGGCGCATGGGCAGGCCACCACCAGCAGCACCAGGGCGCGATAGACCCAGTCGAACCAGGCACCGGCCATGAACAGCGGCGGTATCACCGCAACGGCCAGGGCAATAGCGAACACCACCGGGGTGTAGATGCGCGAAAAGCGGTCAACGAATCGCTGGGTAGGCGCCCGCGCGCCTTGCGCTTGCTCGACGGCCTTGATGATCCGCGCCAGGGTCGATTGCCCGGCAGCAGCGGTAACACGGAACTCCAGTGCCCCTGCCTGGTTGATGGTGCCGGCGAACAGTTTGTCGCCCACAGCCTTTTCCACGGGCAGGCTTTCGCCGGTTATCGGTGCCTGATCGACACTGGATTGCCCGCTGGTCACTTCACCGTCCAGGCCAATGCGTTCGCCGGGGCGTACCCGCACCAAGGCCCCGATGGCTACCTCCCGCACCTCCACTTCCCGCCACTGGCCATCGGCCTGGCGCACGGTGGCCATGTCCGGGGTGAGCTGCATCAGGCCACCAATGGCATTGCGCGCCCGGTCCAGCGAGCGGGCTTCGATCAGTTCGGCGACGGTGAACAACACCATCACCATGGCCGCTTCCGGCCACTGGCCGATCAGCACCGCACCAGTCACGGCAATGCTCATCAGCGCGTTTATGTTGAGGTTACGGTTTTTCAGGGCGATCCAGCCCTTCTTGTAGGTCCCCAGGCCACAGCCGAGGATAGCTGCCAGCGCTAGCGCCGCCACCACCCACTCCGGGGCCAGCGCGGCAAAGTGCACGATTTCGGCGGCGACCGCGGCAATACCGGCCAACGCCAGCGGCCACCAGCGGGTCTTTGCCACTTGTGCTGCGCTGGCGGCGCCATCGTCTTCGGCGCCAAGCGGCTCGGCTTTCATGCCCAGGCTGCCGATGGCCTGCTCGATTTCAGCGGTGCCAGCCAGGGTATGGTGCACGCCAAGCACACGGTTGATCAGGTTGAATTCCAGCTGCTCGATACCGGCCAGCTTGCCCAGCTTGTCCTGGATCAGGGTCTGTTCGGTAGGGCAATCCATGGCCTCGATGCGGAAACGGCTGAACTGGGCATGGCTGCTGGCCTTTTCGCTCAGTTGGACCAGAGCTGGCGCAGCAGCGCTGCCACAGCAGCTATGAGCGTGGTGATCGTGCTTGTGTTCGTGGCTGACAGGCTGGTTCATGGGGTCATCCTTAATTTGAGCCTGTTGCCAAGTGAACACCCTGTAGCCACTATAGGGTCAAGCCACTTGCTGGAGAATTTCGTGATGAAGATCGGAGAACTGGCCAAAGCCACCGACTGCGCCGTGGAAACCATCCGCTACTACGAGCGTGAACACCTGCTGCCGGAGCCGGCGCGCAGCGACGGCAACTACCGGCTTTACACCCAGGCCCATGTCGAGCGGCTCACCTTCATCCGCAACTGCCGCACCCTGGACATGACCCTGGATGAGATTCGCAGCCTGCTACGCCTGCGTGACAGCCCCGATGATTCGTGCGGCAGCGTCAATGCGCTGATCGACGAGCATATCGAGCATGTGCAGGCACGGATCGATGGGCTGGTGGCGTTGCAGGAACAGCTGGTGGAGCTGCGGCGGCGCTGCAATGCGCAGGGGGCGGAGTGCGCGATCTTGCAGCAACTGGAGACGAACGGGGCGGTATCGGTGCCGGATACCGAGCATTCGCATGTGGGGCGAAGTCACGGGCATTGAAAGATCCAAGGGCCTAATCGCCGGCAAGCCGGCTCCCACAGGTTTTGCACAGCCCCCACTGGCAGCGCCGTCCTGTGGGAGCTGGCTTGCCGGCGAAAGGGCTGCAGAGCAGCCCCGGAAATCTGAAAGATCACACCGCCATCGGCGCCGTCATCGGCGCATGGTGCTCATACCCTTCCAGCCAGAAGTCGCTCGGCTCGATCTTCTCCAGCCACTCCGGCTCGTACTTGCCCGTCTCGGCAAACGCCGGCACGCGGTCGCTGATCACCAGCTTCGGCGCTTCCAGCGGCTCACGCTTGAGCTGCTCGTTGAGCATGTCCAGGTGGTTCTCATACACATGGGCATCGCCGATGAAGTAGGTGAACCAGCGAGGGGTGTAGCCGGTCAGGCGGCCGAACAGCGACAGCAGCGCTGCGCCTTCGGTGAGGTTGAACGGCGTACCCAGGCCCAGGTCGTTGGAGCGGATGTAGAGGGTCAGGGAAATTTCCCTGGTCTCCACATTCGGGTGGAACTGGTACAGCAGGTGGCACGGCGGCAGGGCCATCTCGTCAAGCTGCGCACAGTTCCAGCCGTGGAACAGGATACGGCGGCTGCCCGGGTCGTTGGCGATGGTGTCCAGGCACTGGCGCACCTGGTCGATGGCTTTGTACAGGATGACGAACGCGACGCCATCCTCCTCGTCCTGGGCGATGCGGCGGAACCCCGCCTTTTCGGCCATTTCGATGGCCGCCGGGTTGCTCAGCGGGATGCGCTTGTAGCCCGGCCACTGGCGCCATTGCACGCCGTAGATCTCGCCCAGGTCGTCATGCCCCTGGCGGAACGGGTTGGCCAGCCACTGGGCGTTCTCGTTGGCGTTCTGGTCCCAGACCTTGCAGCCCAGTTCGCGGAATTCACCGGCGTTCTTCACGCCACGCAGGAAACCAACCATTTCGCCGATCGCCGACTTGAACGCCAGTTTGCGCGTGGTAATGGCCGGGAAGCCCTTCTGCAAGTCGAAACGCAGCATGGCGCCCGGCAGGCTGATGGTGCGGATGCCGGTGCGGTTGCCCTGCAGCGTGCCGTTGTCGATGACGTCGCGGACCAGGTCCAGATACTGTTTCATGGCTTACCTGTAGCAAAAACGGCAGAGGGATCGCCCCTGCCGTGGGATTAATCAGGCGGGTTTCGCCGTAGGCTTGCGATTATAAGCCCACCAGATCAGGCCAAGGCCAGCCAGGATCATCGGTACGCACAGAATCTGACCCATGGTCAGCCAGCCCCAGGCCAGGTAGCCAAGCTGGGCATCCGGTACGCGGACGAATTCGACGATGAAACGGAAGATGCCGTAGAACAGCGCGAACATGCCGGATACTGCCATGGTCGGCCGCGGCTTGCGCGAGAACGCCCAGAGAATCAGGAACAGCGCCACACCTTCTAGTGCGAACTGGTACAGCTGCGATGGGTGACGCGGCAGCTGCGCCGGGTCGCTGAACGGCGGGAAGACCATCGCCCATGGCACGTCGGTGGCCTTGCCCCACAGCTCGGCGTTGATGAAGTTGCCGATGCGCCCGGCACCCAGGCCGATCGGCACCAGCGGAGCGACGAAGTCCATCAGCTCGAAAAACGACTTGTTGTTGCGCTTGCCGAACCACAAGGCCGCCAGCATCACACCGATGAAACCGCCGTGGAACGACATGCCACCCTTCCACACCTCGAAGATGAGCGTCGGATTGGCCAGGTAGGCGTGCAGGTCGTAGAACAGCACGTAGCCCAGGCGACCACCGACGATCACACCCATCGACAGCCAGAACACCAGGTCGGAGAGCTTTTCGCGCGTCCAGGTTGGGTCGAAGCGGTTCAGCCGGCGCGAGGCGAGCAGCCAGGCACCGCCGATACCGACCAGGTACATCAGGCCGTACCAATGGATTTTCAGCGGCCCGATGGCCACGGCCACGGGGTCTATCTGCGGGTAAGGCAGCATGGAACTTCCTCTCGATTCAAATCAAAAAGCTGAGGCCGACACAGAACAGCAGGGCTGCGAACAGGCGTTTCAACAAACGTGGCGACAGCTTGTGCGCCAAGCGCGCGCCGAAGCGGGCGAAAAACATGCTGGTCACGGCAATGCCGACCAACGCCGGCAAATACACGTACCCCAGGCTATGGGCCGGTAGGTGTTCCTCGTGCCAGCCCAGCAGCATGAAACTCAGGGCGCTGGCCAAGGCAATCGGCAGGCCGCAGGCCGAAGAGGTGGCCACTGCCTGCTGCATGGGCAGGCTGCGCCAGGTCAGGAACGGCACGGTCAGCGAACCGCCACCGATGCCGAAAATGGCCGAAGCCCAGCCGATCACCCCTCCTGCACCAACCAGCGCGGGCTTGCCGGGGATGCCACGACTGGCCTTGGGCTTGAGGTCCAGGGCCATCTGCGCGGCGATGACCAGAGCGAACACACCGATGATCTTTTGCAGCAGTGGCCCCTGGATCAGCGAGGCGGTCTTGGCGCCGACACCGGCCCCAAGGAGGATGCCGAGGGTCATCCAGGCGAAGATCGGCCATTGCACCGCGCCCTTGCGATGGTGCTCGAGCACCGCATTGATCGAAGTGAAGACGATGGTTGCCAGCGACGTACCGACAGCCAGGTGGGTGAGCACAGAGGCATCGAAACCCTGCAAGGTGAAGCTGAACACAAGCACCGGCACGATGATGATACCGCCGCCCACGCCGAACAGCCCGGCCAGCACACCGGCGCAGGCGCCCAACAGCAGATAGAGCACGAATTCCATTCGTCTTCCCCGAGAAAACAATGCGGCATGGTAACGGAAGCCGGGCTCGGGGCTCTAGTGAACAGTGTGTCAGGATGGATCCTCCCCGCCGCTGTGGGTACAGTGGCAAAAAACCCAGAGGCCCGACCGATGTGCCTGATCGTATTCGCCTGGCGGCCGGGGCATGCCCTGCCGCTGATCGTGGCGGCCAACCGCGATGAGTTCTATGCCCGCCCCACCCAAGCCCTGGCGGCCTGGGAGGATGCACCCGGGGTATATGCCGGGCGCGACCTGGAAGCCGGCGGCACCTGGCTGGGCGTCGGCCCGCAGGGGCGGTTCGCGGCGCTGACCAATATTCGCGACCCGGCGCAGGCGCTGGGCCCGCGTTCGCGGGGTGAACTGGTGGCAGCGTACCTGCAGGGTGAACTGGGTGTCGAGGCCTACCTGGACCAGGTAGCCAGCCACAGCAGGCACTATTCGGGGTTCAACCTGCTGGTGGGCGACGGGCGACAGCTGGGTTATCTGCACGCCCGGGCCGCGGCGCCGCGCTTGCTGGAGGCCGGGGTTTACGGGCTTTCCAACGCCGGGCTGGATACGCCGTGGCCGAAGCTGGTGAAGGCGCGTAGTGGGCTGGAAGGATTGCTGGAAACGCCGGAGCCGCAGCGTTTGCTGGCGTTGCTGGCCGATGCCGAGCCTGCGCCGGAGGGCGAGCTGCCAGAGACGGGCGTGGGGTTGGCAACCGAGAAGCTGCTATCGAGTGTGTTCATTGCCAGCCAGAACTACGGGACCCGGGCGAGTACGGTGCTGATTGTGGATGATCAGGGAAGAAGGCGGCTGGTTGAGCGCAGCTTCGGGCCATTTGGTGGGCATTTGGGGGAAGTTGAGTTGCTTGTCTGATAATTTGATGTTGCTTGCGCCGGCCTCTTCGCGGGTAAACCCGCTCCCACAGGTACTGCGCCGCATCTGAAGGCTGCGCTGTACCTGTGGGAGCGGGTTTACCCGCGAAGGAGCCGGAACAGGCCACCTGACATTCAGAGGGTCTTATTGGCCCCAGGCCCGATCATCCGCGCCAACCCAAGGTTTTTCAGGGCCAGTTGCAGCGAGCTGTGGATAACCTGCGGGTTGTCATGGCTCAGGGCCTCCGTCAGCAATTCCTTGGCCTTGCCCAGGTTGATCTGGCGCAGCATCCACTTCACCTTCGGCAGGTTGGTGGCGTTCATCGACAGGCTGTCGAAGCCCATGGCCATCAACAGGATCGCCGCTGCCGGATCACCGGCCATCTCACCACAGATACTCACCGGTTTGCCTTCGCCATGGGCGTCGCGCACCACTGTGTTCAGCGCCTGCAACACCGCCGGGTGCAGGTAGTCGTAAAGATCGGCGACCCGCGGGTTGTTACGGTCCACCGCCAGCAGGTACTGGGTCAGGTCGTTGGAACCGACCGACAGGAAGTCCACCTGCCGCGCCAGCTCCTTGGTCTGGTACACCGCCGCAGGAATTTCCACCATCACGCCAACCGGCGGCATCGGCACATCGGTGCCTTCGTCACGCACCTCGCCCCAGGCGCGGTGGATCAGGTGCAGCGCCTCTTCCAGCTCATGGATGCCGGAAATCATCGGCAGCAGGATACGCAGATTGTTCAGCCCCTCGCTGGCCTTGAGCATGGCGCGGGTCTGCACCAGGAAGATTTCCGGGTGGTCGAGGGTGACACGGATGCCGCGCCAGCCGAGGAACGGGTTTTCTTCCTTGATCGGGAAGTACGACAGCGACTTGTCGCCACCGATGTCGAGGGTACGCATGGTCACCGGCAGCGGGTGGAAGGCCGCCAGCTGCTCACGGTAGATGGCCAACTGCTCTTTCTCGCTGGGGAAGCGCTGGTTGATCATGAACGGCACTTCGGTGCGGTACAGCCCTACCCCTTCGGCGCCGCGCTGCTGGGCACGGGCAACATCGGCGAGCAGGCCGGTGTTGACCCACAGCGGCATGCGGTGGCCGTCCGGTGTAACGCACGGCAGTTCGCGCAGGGCATCCAGGCCCTGGGCCAGTTGGCGCTCCTCCTCGACCACGTCGCTGTACTGCTTGCGCAGCACTTCGCTGGGGTTGGTGAACACCTCGCCCTTGTAGCCGTCGACGATCATCTCGATGCCGTCGACCTTGGAATACGGCAGATCGACCAGGCCCATCACCGTCGGGATGCCCATGGCGCGGGCCAGGATGGCGACATGGGAGTTGCCCGAGCCCAGTACCGAGACCAGGCCGACCAGCTTGCCTTCCGGCACTTCGCCGAGCATCGCAGGGGTCAGCTCTTCACTGACCAGGATGGTGTTGTCGGCATACACCAGCGACTGCGCCCGGGCTTCCTGCAAGTAGGCCAGCAGGCGCCGGCCCAAGTCCTTGACGTCGGAGGCGCGCTCGCGCAGGTAGTCATCGTCCATCAACTCGAAGCGGTTGACGTGCTCGCCCACCACCTGGCGCAGGGCGCCCTGGGCCCACTGGCCGGTCTTGATGACCTCGGTCACCTCACCGCCCAACGCAGCGTCTTCAAGCATCATCAGGTACACATCGAACAGCGCACGCTCCTCCGGGCGTAGCTGGGTGGCCAGCTTGGCCGACAGCTTGCGCATATCGTCGCGCACGCCTTCGAGGGCGTTCTGGAACAGCTTCAGTTCGGCGTCGATATCATCGACGGTCTTGTCCGGTACCACTTCCAGATCGGCTGGCGGCAGCATAACCACTGCTCGACCCACGGCGGCGCCAGGCGAGCCCGGTACGCCGACGAAGCGCGCCTCCTGGATGCCCTTGCCCTGGCGGCCCAGGCCACGGATCGAGCCGGTGGCCTCGGCGTGGGCGATAACTCCAGCGAGCTGGGCGCTCATGGTGACCAGGAAGGCTTCTTCGCCCTCGTCGAACTGGCGGCGCTCCTTTTGCTGGATGACCAATACCCCGACGACACGGCGGTGGTGGATGATCGGCGCACCGAGGAAGGAGGCGAATTTTTCTTCGCCGGTTTCGGCAAAGTAGCGATAACGCGGGTGGTCGGCAGCGTTTTCCAGGTTCAGCGGCTCTTCCCGGGTACCGACCAGGCCGACCAGGCCTTCGTTGGGGGCCATGCTGACCTTGCCGATGGAGCGCTTGTTCAGGCCTTCGGTGGCCATCAGCACGAAGCGGTTGGTTTCCGGGTCGAGCAGGTAGACGGAGCAGACTTGGCTGCCCATGGCCTCCTTGACACGCAAGACAATGATCCCCAACGCCGACTTGAGATCTTTGGCGGAGTTTACTTCCTGGACGATCTTGCGCAGCGTATTGAGCATGGCTCGGGGTCGAACTCCGTCGTCAGTCGCGCGTCAGCAGACGCGGTGCTAGCTCTTTCAGGGCGCGTCGGTAGACCTCGCGCTTGAATGTCACAACCTGGCCCAGCGGGTACCAATAGCTGACCCAGCGCCAGCCGTCGAACTCCGGCTTGCCGGTCAGGTCCATTCGCACCCGTTGTTCGTTGCTGACCAGACGCAGCAGGAACCATTTCTGCTTCTGGCCGATGCACAGCGGCTGGCTATGCGTACGCACCAGTCGCTGGGGTAAACGATAACGCAACCAGCCACGGGTGCAGGCAAGAATTTCCACATCATCGCGTTCAAGGCCAACTTCTTCGTTCAGCTCGCGGTACAGGGCATCTTCCGGCGTCTCGTCAGGGTTGATGCCACCCTGGGGAAACTGCCAGGCATCCTGGTTGATCCGTCGAGCCCATAGCACCTGCCCGGCATCATTCGTGAGAATGATCCCGACATTGGGGCGAAAACCATCCGGGTCGATCACGGCAGCAACCTCGCAAACGCATGTCACCGCATTGTTCCACAAAGCTTGCGAGCGCAGCAACGCGCCCGCCAAGCTTATGTGCAGCAGCGTGAAAACTCCGTATTCTGCGGGCCTACCCTGTGGCTGATGCGAGTGACCGCGATGCGCCTGGCTTTATTCGACCTGGACAATACCCTCCTCGGTGGCGACAGCGACCATGCCTGGGGCGACTACCTTTGCCAGCGCGGCATCCTCGACCCGGTTGCCTACAAGCAACGCAACGATGGCTTCTATCAGGAATACCTGAACGGCACACTGGACCTGCAGGCCTACCTGGCCTTTTCCATGGAAATCCTTGCGGCAACACCGGTACTCCAGCTCGACGAATGGCACCGCGATTTCATGCGCGACTGCATCGAGCCGATCATCCTGCCCAAGGCGCTGAGCTTGCTGCAGCAACATCGCGAGGCTGGCGACCAGTTGGTGATCATCACCGCCACCAATCGCTTCGTCACCGCACCGATTGCCCGGCGCCTGGGGGTTCGCGTGTTGCTGGCGACCGAATGCGAGATGCGTGATGGCCGCTATACCGGGCGTAGTACCGATATACCGTGTTTCCGTGAAGGCAAGGTGACGCGGCTGGAGCGCTGGATGCTGGAGAACGGTTTCGACCTTGAGGACAGCTATTTCTATAGCGACTCGATGAACGATTTGCCGCTGTTGCAGCGGGTGGCGCATGCGATGGCGGTGGACCCCGACCCGAAGTTGCGGGCGGAGGCCGAGAAACGTGGGTGGCCGGTGGTTTCGCTGCGGGATTGAGGTTTTCCTGTGCCGGCCTCTTCGCGGGCATGCCCGCTCCCACAGGGATCACCACAAGCCTGGAGGGCTGCGCCGTACCTGTGGGAGCGGGCGCGCCCGCGAAGAGGCCGGCACATACAGCACAAGCCTGTCAGACCGGCTTGGCGCCCATCAGCCCGGCGATGGACAGGAAGCAAACCCCACTGAACACCGCCAGTGCCAGAGTAAAGCGCAACCCCACCACCTCGGCCTTGCGCAGCCGGTTCAACCGCACCAGCAGCCACCACACGGCAAACGCGCCCAGCGTATAGATGACGCTGGACGCCAGCACCCAGGTCTGCCCCAGCGGCCAGCCCACAAGGTGCACGAGCCACCAGCCGGTGAACGGCATGCTCACCAGGCACAGGCCCATTACCAGCCAGACGAACACCAGCGGCCGACGCAGCAGCTTGGCGTAGGCCTCGGCATCGCCCTGGCGGCGGGCGCACACGGTCCAGAGCGCCAGGCCCAGAGCGCCCAGCAGCAGGAGCGCAGTGGCGATGATGTGCAGGGTCTTGAGGGTGGTCAGGTGTTCCATGTCCGAATTGTCCTTTGTCAGGCCATTTTTGCAGCAGCTCCTAACCCTTGTAGGAGCGGCCTTGCGGCCCATCGCGACACAAGGCCGCTCCTACAAAAAGCGAGATATCTGGCTTAGCTTAGCCGCTCAGCCCAGGAACAGCTTGTAAGCCGGGTTGTCAGTCTCGTCCCAGTACGGGTAGCCGATCTTCGCCAGCGCCGACGGCACCAGGTGGCGCTCGTCCTCCGGCACCTGCAACCCCGCCACCACGCGCCCGTCAGCGGCGCCATGGTTGCGGTAATGGAACATCGAGATGTTCCAGCGCCCGCCCAGCTTGTTGAGGAAGTTGAACAGCGCCCCCGGCCGCTCGGGGAACTCGAAGCGCAGCACCATCTCGTCACTGGCACCGGCCGAATGGCCACCGACCATGTGGCGAATATGCAACTTGGCCAACTCGTTGTCGGTCAGGTCTGTAACCGGGAAGCCCTGCTCGGTCAGTTGCTGTACCAGCGCCGCACGCGGGTCGTTTTCCGGGTGGGTCTGCACGCCGACGAAGATATGCGCCTCGTCGGAGGTGTGCTTGCGGTAGTTGAACTCGGTGATCTGGCGCTTGCCGATAGCCTCGCAGAAGGCCTTGAAGCTGCCCGGGCGTTCGGGGATGGTCACGGCGATGATCGCTTCGCGCTTTTCACCCAGCTCGGCACGCTCGGCCACATGGCGCAGGCGGTCGAAGTTGACGTTGGCACCGGAGTCGATGGCCACCAGGGTCTGCCCGGTCACGCCGTACAACTCGACGTACTTCTTGATGCCTGCCACGCCCAAGGCGCCGGCAGGCTCGGTGATCGAGCGGGTATCGTCGTAGATATCCTTGATAGCCGCACAGATCTCGTCGGTACTGACGGTGACCACTTCATCCACATGATGGCGGCAGATATCGAAGGTGTGCTGGCCGATCTGCGCCACCGCCACGCCGTCGGCGAACAGCCCGACCTGCGGCAGCACCACGCGCTCGCCGGCCGCCATGGCCGCCTGCAGGCAGTTGGAGTCGTCCGGCTCGACGCCAATCACCTTGATTTCCGGGCGCAGGTACTTCACGTAGGCAGCAATGCCAGCGATCAGGCCACCGCCACCCACCGGCACGAAGATCGCGTCCAGCTGGCCTGGGTGCTGGCGCAGGATTTCCATGGCCACGGTGCCCTGCCCGGCGATGGTGTGCGGATCGTCGTAGGGGTGCACGTAGACGAAGCCCTTTTCATCGACCAGTTTCAGCGAATAGGCCAGCGCCTCGGGGAACGAGTCGCCATGCAGCACCACCTTGCCGCCCCGCGAACGCACGCCTTCGACCTTGATCTCCGGGGTGGTCTTGGGCATCACGATAGTGGCCTTGATGCCCATCTCGCGCGCGGCCAGGGCCAGGCCCTGGGCGTGGTTGCCTGCCGAGGCGGTGACCACGCCACGGGCCAGCTCTTCCGGGGTCAGCTGGGCCAGTTTGTTGTAGGCCCCGCGAATCTTGAACGAGAACACCGGCTGCAGGTCTTCACGCTTGAGCAGAATCTGGTTGCCCAGCCGCTTGCTCAGCTGCCCGGCGCTCTGCAGCGGGGTTTCTACCGCAACGTCGTAGACGCGCGAGGTGAGGATCTTCTTGACGTACTGTTCGAGCATCGGGAAAGCATCACTGGGCCGCGGGACAAGGGCTGGGAGTCTACCCCAGCGCTACGTCGGGCGACCACAGCAAAGCCGCCCGAGCCGTTATACTAGGCTCTTTTCGAAACCGCCCTGCCCCTCTCGGAGCCCGCATGACCCAGGACCAACTCAAACAGGCCGTCGCCCAGGCCGCTGTCGACTTCATTCTGCCCAAGCTGGATGAAAAGAGCGTCGTCGGCGTCGGCACCGGTTCGACCGCCAACTTCTTCATCGACGCCCTGGCTCAGCACAAGACCGCCTTCGACGGCGCGGTCGCCAGCTCCGAAGCCACCGCCCAGCGTCTGAAGGGCCATGGCATCCCGGTCTACGAGCTGAACAGCGTCAGCGAGCTGGAGTTCTACGTGGACGGCGCCGACGAGAGCGACGCGCACCTGAACCTGATCAAGGGCGGCGGCGCAGCCCTGACCCGCGAGAAGATCGTCGCCGCCGTGGCCAAGACCTTCATCTGCATCGCCGACGCCAGCAAGCTGGTACCGGTGCTGGGCGCCTTCCCGCTGCCGGTCGAAGTGATCCCCATGGCCCGCAGCCACGTGGCGCGTCAGCTGGTCAAGCTGGGTGGTGACCCGGTGTACCGTGAAGGCGTGGTTACCGACAACGGCAACGTGATCCTCGATGTGCACAACCTGCAGATCACCAACCCGGTGGAGCTGGAAGCGCAGATCAACGCCATCGTTGGCGTGGTGACCAACGGCCTGTTCGCGGCGCGTCCGGCAGATTTGCTGCTGCTGGGTACCTCTGAGGGCGTGAAAAGCCTGAAGGCCGAGTAACCTGCGGCGAGGGCTTCGCCCTCGATTCGCAACACAAGGCTGCTCCTACAAGGGTACGCGACTTCCTGTAGGGGCAGCCTTGTGCTGCTCACTCCGCTGGCTGTTTGAACACATAGAACAGGTTCGGCTCACTGACCAGATAGATGGTCCCCGCCTCATCCATCGCAATCCCCTCCGCCTGCGGCACCGTCGCCTGCAACCCCTGGAACCCCTTGCGCAACGACAAGGTACTCAGCGGCCGGCCCTCCACATCCAGCTCCAGTACCAGCCGCGACTCGTCCGACAGAGCCAGCAGGTGCCCACTGCGCTCATCGAACTGCAAGCTCGACAGGTCCCGCACGAACAGCCGCGAATCGCGCTTGCGGTCCTGCACCACATGCACTGCATAGGGCTGCTCAGGGTTGTCGTGCGGGAAGCCATGCACTTCGTAGATCAGCATCGGGTCACGCTCCTTGGCCACGAACAGGCGCTTGCCCGCAGAATCGTAGGCCAGCCCCTCGAAACCCTTGTTGCCGTTCAGGCCGATGCCCAGGGTCAGCTGCTCGGCATCGCCGGCATCGAGGAACATCGTGTCGTCCTCCAGGCGCACGCGAATCAGCCGCTGTTGACGCTCGTCGGTGATCACATAGCTGTTGGGCCCGACGTACTCCACGGCTTCCGGGTCGCCGAAGCCGGTCAGCGGTACCCGGCGCAGGATCCGGCCGTCCAGCGACAGCTCGATCAGCTCCGAGCGGGCATTGGTGACGGTAAACAGGGTCTTGCGATCGGGATCGTAGGTCAGCGCCGATAGGTCGTCATCCAGCCCTTCGACCGGCTGCGCCTCCACCACCACCCGGTAACGGTCCAGGCCAATGCTCTGCTCGGCAGGCTGCCACCAGACCTTGAGGTTGAACCAGCCCCGCTCGAACAGGCGGAACTGCTGCCCGGCCAGGCCGAGCAGGAGCAGGCCGACGGCGGCCAGGACAAGGAACGGGCGAACAAAACGGCGCATGAGTTCAGACTCGACATAGGGGTGGCGAATCTAACCATGAACAACTGAAGTAAAGCTTAATGCCAGCATCCGAAAAGTCGGATGTTGGGCTCAGTTCTTTCTGAAGCGATAGAACAGGGCCGGTTCGCTGACCATATACAGGTTGCCCTTGTCGTCCATGGCCACCCCTTCGGCACGCGGAATGGTGTCCCGCAAGCCGTTGAAACCGCCGAGCAAGGTCATGAAGCTGACTTGCTGGCCCTGCTCATCCAGCTCCAGCAGCATGTTGGAATCCGCGGAAAGCGCCAGCAGGTGGCCGGTACGCGGGTCGACGCTCAGCGCCGAGAGGTTGCGCAGGTCCAGTTCATCGTTGGGCAACGGCTGCTTTTCACCCGTGAGCGGGCTGCGACCATCGGTGTTCCAGGTGTAAAGCCTGGGCGGGCGCTCTTCTCCGATGATCAGGCGCTGGCGCAGCGGGTCCCAGGCCACCGCCTCGAAACCCTTGTTGCTCTTCACCGACTGGCCCAGGTCGTGGCTCTGGAAATCATCATGGTTCAACGAGGCGGTCTGTGCATCCACCTTGACCACAGTCAGGTCGTGCAGGCGCTCATCGGTGATTGCCAGGTAGCCGTCTTCCAGCACGGCGACACCTTCCGGGTTGTTCCAGCCGTTGAGCGGGATCTTGCGCAGTACATCGCCGTCCAGGCTCAGTTCGACCAGGATCGGGTTCTTGCCCATGACTGCGAACAGGGTGCGGGTACGCGGGTTGTAGGCCACATCCGAGGCCTCATCGTCGTCCATGCCTGGCAGCGGTTTGGCATCGATGTCGACCTGGTAGTCCGGCAGCCATACGCTTTCGCTGCGCTCGGCGGTGCTTTCGAAGCCTTCCTTGACCCACAGCGCGCCGCGATCATCCCAATGCATGGCCACGGCAACGCCATAGCCGATTACCGCCGCCGCGGCCAGGCCGAAGGGCCAGCGCAGGAAGAAACGACGCTTGGGGGTTGCCGGAGCGCTGGTGGGAGATGGCATGCGGGGGTCCTGGGCAAATGGGCGTAGATTCGCGCATTATCCGGATCAGGTGTGAAAAATCGGTAAACAGGACCGGCCTCTTCGCGGGTAAACCCGCAAAGAAGGCGACGCGGTTTCGAATCAGAGTACCCGGCTTTCGAAGCGGCTTACACCCGGCAGCTCAAGTACCAGTTCGTCACCGACATTGAACGGCCCCACACCCGCCGGGGTGCCAGTAAGGATCACGTCCCCCGCCTGCAGCGAGAAATGGGCGGCCATGTGCTGGATCATCGGCACGATCGGGTTCAGCATCATCGCGCTGTTACCGTCCTGGCGAACTTCACCGTTTACGGTCAGGCGCACCGGGATGTCGGTCACATCCTCGAAGCTGGCGGCCGACACGAACGGCGGCAGTACACAGGCGCCGTCGAAGCACTTGGCCAGCTCCCATGGCAGGCCCTTTTCCTTCAGTTTGGCCTGCACATCGCGCAGGGTAAGGTCCAACGCTGGGGCGTAACCGGAAATGGCGTCCAGCACCTCTTCCTCGCTCGGATGAGTCGACAGCGGTTTGCCCAGCAACACGGCAATTTCCGCTTCATAGTGCACCGAGCCGCGCTCCTCTGGAATCTTGAAGCCGCCCTCGGCCGGCACCACACAGCTGCCCGGCTTGATGAACAGCAGCGGTTCGGTGGGGATCGGGTTGTCCAGCTCCTTGGCATGCTCGGCATAGTTACGGCCGATGCACACCACCTTGCCCAGCGGGAAGTGAATGCGTGTGCCGTCTACGTACTGGTGCTGGTAACTCATGGCCGACTCCTCTGGATACTGCTTTCTATTCAGGTGCGAAGATCTTACCCGGATTCATGATGCCGTTAGGGTCGAACACGGCCTTTATTGCCTTCATGCAGGCGATTTCTTCGGGCGAGCGGCTGTAGCCCAGATAGTCGCGCTTGGTCATGCCCACACCATGCTCGGCGGAAATCGAGCCGTTGTAGCGCTCGACGATCTCGAACACCCACTTGTTGACCTTGGCGCACGAGGCGAAGAAGTCATCCTTGCTCATGTGCTCGGGCTTAAGGATGTTCAGGTGCAGGTTGCCGTCGCCGATGTGGCCGTACCACACCACTTCGTAATCCGGGTAATGTTCGGCCACGATGGCATCTATGTCGCGCAGGAACGCTGGCACATTCGATACCGTGACCGAAATGTCGTTCTTGTACGGGGTCCAGTGCGAGATGGTTTCCGACAGGTACTCGCGCAGTTTCCACAAGTTTTTCAGCTGGGTCTCGCTCTGGCTCATCACCCCGTCCAGCACCCAGCCTTGCTCGACGCAGTGCTCGAAGGTGGCCAGGGCTTCGTTGGCCACCTCCTCGGTGCTGGCCTCGAACTCCAGCAGCGCGTAGAACGGGCAGTCGGTATCGAACGGCGCCGGCACATCGCCACGCGCCAGGATCTTGGCCAGGCCCTTGTCGGAAAAGAACTCGAAGGCGGTCAGGTCCAGCTTGCCCTGGAAGGCATGCAGCACCGGCATGATCGAGTCGAAATCCGGGGTTCCCAGCACCATCGCGGTGAGGTTGCGCGGCGCACGGTCCAGACGCATGGTGGCCTCGACCACGAAGCCCAGGGTGCCTTCGGCACCGATGAACAACTGGCGCAGGTCGTAGCCGGTGGCGTTCTTGATCAGCCCCTTGTTCAGCTCCAGCAGCTCACCCTTGCCGGTGACCACCTTGAGCCCGGCCACCCAATTGCGGGTCATGCCGTAGCGAATCACCTTGATCCCGCCGGCATTGGTGCCGATATTGCCGCCAATCTGGCTGGAGCCGCTGGAGGCGAAGTCCACCGGGTAATACAGGCCCTGCTCCTCGGCATAGGCCTGCAACTGGCGGGTAATTACCCCTGGCTGGCAGACCACCGTGCGGTCGAAGGCATTGAAATCGAGGATCTGGTTCATGTAGTCGAAGGCGACCACCACTTCGCCATTGGCCGCCACGGCGCCTGCGGAAAGCCCGGTACGCCCGCCCGACGGCACCAGCGCCACCTTGTGCGTATTGGCCCAGCGTACGATCGCCTGCACCTGCTCCACCGTCTTGGGGAAGACGATGGCGCTGGGAGCCGGTGGATAGTGCTTGGTCCAGTCCTTGCCATAGGCTTCCAGGGAAGCTGCGTCGGTCAGGACCTTGCCAGGGTCGACAAGGGTCATCAGTTCATCAATAACAGCGGGGTGGGTCATCGCTGGAACTCTCGACTTATTCATAGTCACCCTGAGCACTCTTCACCTGTCGGGATAAGCTCAGATTGTGTCGCGTATGCTAGCATAGCCCTCCCGCTGTTCATGCTAAGGCTGCCTTTGCGCCTGGCATCACCCTCGCCATTTTTTCTCCGGGATACAGGTTTACGCAGATGAGCAAGACTTCTCTCGACAAGAGCAAGATCCGGTTCCTTCTTCTTGAAGGTGTGCACCAGAACGCGGTCGATACCCTCAAGGCCGCCGGCTACACCAACATCGAATACCTCACTGGTTCGCTGCCGGAAGCCGAGCTGAAGGAAAAGATCGCTGATGCCCACTTCATCGGCATCCGTTCACGCACTCAGCTGACCGAAGAGATCTTCGACTGCGCCAAGAAACTGGTCGCCGTTGGCTGCTTCTGCATCGGCACCAACCAGGTCGATCTGGAAGCTGCCCGCGAGCGCGGTATCGCCGTGTTCAACGCGCCATACTCCAACACCCGTTCGGTAGCCGAACTGGTACTGGCCGAAGCCATCCTGCTGCTGCGCGGTATCCCCGAGAAGAATGCTTCCTGCCACCGTGGCGGCTGGATCAAGAGCGCGGCCAACTCCTTCGAAATCCGCGGCAAGAAGCTGGGTATCGTCGGTTACGGCTCGATCGGCACCCAGCTGTCGGTCCTGGCCGAGAACATGGGCATGCAGGTGTATTTCTACGACCCGCTGACCAAGCTGCCACTGGGCAACGCCGTGCAGGTCACCAGCCTGCACGAGCTGCTGGGCCTGGCCGACATCGTTTCGCTGCACGTGCCTGAGCTGCCGTCCACCCAGTGGATGATCGGCGAGAAGGAAATCCGCTCGATGAAGAAGGGCGCGATTCTGATCAACGCTGCCCGTGGCACTGTGGTCGAGCTGGACCACCTGGCCGCCGCCATCAAGGACCAGCACCTGATCGGCGCCGCCATCGACGTGTTCCCGGTCGAGCCGCGCTCCAACGACGAGCAGTTCGAAAGCCCGCTGCGTGGCCTGGACAACGTGATCCTGACCCCGCACATCGGTGGTTCCACCGCTGAAGCACAAGCCAACATCGGCCTGGAAGTGGCCGAGAAGCTGGTCAAGTACAGCGACAACGGTACGTCGGTATCCTCGGTCAACTTCCCGGAAGTGGCCCTGCCGGCGCACCCAGGCAAGCACCGCCTGCTGCACATCCACGAAAACATCCCGGGCGTGCTCAGCGAGATCAACAAGGTATTCGCCGAAAACGGCATCAACATCTCCGGTCAGTTCCTGCAGACCAACGAGAAAGTTGGTTATGTGGTGATCGACGTTGACGCCGAGTACTCCGACCTGGCGCAAGAGAAGCTGCAACAGGTCAAGGGCACCATCCGTTCCCGCGTCCTGTTCTAAGTTCGCTGGCGGCATGAAAAAGGGAGGCCCTGGTGGCCTCCCTTTCTTTTGCCTGTGACGTTGGTGTCGCCTGCTTCGCGGGTTTACCCGCGAAGAACCCAACACCTATTTAACGTCGACGGTGATCTTCTGCGACACGACGCTCGGCTTGAACGGCACGTGATACTGGTCACCGAGCACCAGCTGCAGGGTGTGCTTGCCAGGGGTCAGGGTAATGCTGGCTTCGGTCTGCGCCTTGCCGAAGTGCAGCACTTGCGGGCCATCCGGCAGTGCAGTGCCGGCCTGTGGCATCAGGCTAGATGGCAGCGGCATGTCGGCCACCGGCTCTTTATCCACGTCCACCAGCAGGTGGTGGTGCCCGGTGTGCGGGGTGCTGTCGCCCGCAGGCTTGAGCGCCATGCCCTCGATGCCGAACTTGACGGTGAAGGTCCTGTCGACCGTGGCGCCATCGGCGGGGGAAACGATGAAGACCTTGGCATCCTTGGGCGGCTCCTGGCTTTTCAGGGCATCTGCGGCACTGGCGAACATTGACGCTCCCATCAACAGACCAGCAACGGCAGCACGCGAAAATAGGCTGTTCATTCACTTCTCCTGTGATTCACTTATTGACCGCCGCCAGTATTCCAGTGGCGGCGGTGGTTCACCTTAGTTGATATGTGCGCCCAGATGTTCACATCCTGAGGCAGAAATATTTCAATCAGGGTTAAACAAGGCCGAGGCTTCAAGGTCATAGGCTGCGCTCGACCACGGCGAGGAAAAAAGCCGTGGCGAAGGTTATTCAAATGCCAAAGAGAAAGGGGCTTTCATGCGTTCGACCATAGGAGTAATGCTGGCGGTACTGATCACGCCATTGGCTCAGGCCGAGCTGATAGACGAAATTGCCGACCGGGGCGAACTGCGCATTGCCGTACAGGTCGACAACTCGCCGTACGCATTCAAGGAAAACGACCACCTGAACGGCTTCGAGATCGACTTCGGCCAGGCGCTGGCCAAGGAACTGGACCTGCGCGCCGAATTTATCGAAGCGCCCGCGGCAGAGGTGCTGCCGGGTGTCGAGACCGGCAAGTACGACATTGCACTGACCCCGTCGAGCGAATCGCCCAAGAATGACGGCCCGCTCGATGTGAGCCTGCCGTTTGGCGAGAAGCAGCTGGTGATCCCGTTCCAGAAGGACAACCCGGCGTTCGAGAGTGCGGTGAACAATGCACTGCAACGGCTCAAGGACAGCGGGCGGACTGCCGAACTTGAGCAGAAGTGGTTCAAGGGTGTACCTGAGACTGCGGACGGGCAGTAAGTTCTTTATTGCCTGTACTGGCCTCTCCGCGGGCACGCCCGCTCCCACAGGTTAATCACAGGCCCGGGAGCGGGTGCTATCCCTGTGGGAGCGGGCGAGCCCGCGAAGAGGCCAGTACAGGTTCAAGCAGAAAACTCAATCAGAGCCTGCTGTGCCTCGTCCAGCTCCAGCTCGCTGAACACCAGCACCCCCGCCCGCCGCAGCAATGCCGTGGTCACCCCTTCCCCGGCCACCTTCACACCACTGAACGTGCCGTCATAGGTCAACCGGTTGCCGCACGAAGGGCTCCCAGCCTTCAGCACGGCCACACGAATGCCATGCCGGCGCACCAGCTCCAGCGCCCGCTGCGCCCCGGCCAGGAACTCGGTGCTGACATCCTCGCCCGCAACCGTCAGTACCTGCGCGCCACCGTCGAGCACCTCCCCACCCTGCCCGCCCGGTATCTCTGCCGGCGGCCGTGGGGTCGGCAAGCCACCCGCCACTTCCGGGCACAACGGCACCACGCGCCCTTCGGCCTGCCAGCGCTGCAACAGGTCGGGGTGCCCGCTGGCGCGGCCGTCATAGCGCACCGGCTGCCCCAGCAGGCAGGCGCTGACCAGCACCTTGGGCAGGTCAGAACAGGTCATTGCCACGGCGCCGGAACCAGCCGGTCAACGAAAGCCGCTCACGCCCTGCCGGCAGCACCTCGTGGGGCACCTCGCCCGACAGGAACACTACCAGGCAGCCCGCCACCGGCTCGACATCATGCTCGACACCGTCCACCAGAAACATGCGCAACTGGCCACCATCCTGCGGCTGCCAGTCTTCATTCAAGTACAGTACTGCCGACACCATGCGCCGGTCATCGTCGCGGAAACGGTCCAGGTGCCGGCGATAGAACGCCCCCGGCGGGTACAGGGCAAAATGGCACTCGAAGTCTTCCAGGCCCAGGAACAGGCCCTGGTTGATGGCCTGGCGCAACTGGTCCATAGCGGCCAGGTATTGGTCGCAGGCCTCGGCCTGGCCGGGATCGATCCACTGGATCTGGTCGCCGCGAATTGCCTCGCGCACCTCCTGCGCAGCACCGCGCCCAACCCCCGCGGGGTTGAGCTCGCCTTCGGCATCACGGCGCCGGCACTCGGCCGCCAGCGCGCGCACCAGGTCAGCAGGCAGAAAAAGCGCCTGCTGGGACCAGCCATGGGTGGCCAGATCGTCGACGACGGCCGCAAGTATCGGGTGTTCAGGGGAGATGTGCATGGCGCGCATCATATCCATTAGCCCTGCCGGCGCACAGCGCCACTTGGCCGAGAAGCACGCGGATATCTCGACAAACCGGCGCCCGGCCACGGACAATAGCCACCTGCCGACAGGAGTCCTGAATGCGCCGTCTGTTTTCCCTGATTCTGCTGATGATCTGCACCGTGCCTGTCTGGGCAGACAACCTGGATCAACTGTACAAGGCCGCCGGCTGGCCCGACCAGCGCGCCCATTTCAATGATGCCCTGACCGCCGCCCAGGAACGCTACCGCAACAGTTTGCCACCCGCCGTGTACCAGGCGCTGGTCAACAACAGCAACCAGCGTTTCCAGGCCCAGGCGGTGGACCGTCGCGCCCAGGCGCAACTGCGCGCAACCTTGGCCAACCCGGCACCGGCGCTGGCCTTCTTCCAGTCGCCGCTGGGGCGCAAGGTGGTAGCTGCGGAGCTCAAGGCCACACGCAAGGACGAATTGGCCAGGAATGCCAAGGGTTTGCCAAAGATCCAGGCCAGCGATGATCGCCTGCTGATAATCGGCCACCTGGCCCAAGCCCTGCCGGCGCGCGAAGCCGGCGCCGAAGTGAGCCTGGCCATCGCCGGCGTGGCGGCCGACAGCCTCAGCTCGATGATCCCCGGCCTGTTCGGCGGCGGCCAGGCCCAAGGCCTGCTCGACGGCCAGCGCCAGCGTCTGATGAGCCAGATTGGCGAAGACCTCAACAACACCCTGCTGTATGTCTACCGCGACCTGACTGACGCCGAACTGGAAGAGTTCGCTACCTTTGCCGAGTCGCCAGACGGCAAGGCTTACTACCAGGCCGCCCTGGCCGCCGTTCGCGCAGGCCTGGCGGTTGGCCAGAGCAGCAGCGACCTGAAGTGATCAGCCCAGGCGCTGGTCGATGAAGTCGAAGTAGCGCTGGCGAATGCCCGGTAACTCGTTGGCCAGGTGGTGACGGGCCTCGGGCAGCATCAAGATCTGCGGCTCTGCAAACTTGGCCTTGAGCACTTCGAGGTTGTAGGGCCAATCCACTGTGCCATCCGCCTCTCCTTGCACGATCAACGGCCGCCGCGTGCTGCGCGGCGCGGCCTCGATGCGTTTGACCCAGTCGATCAAGGCGCCCACCCAGGCCGTTGGCAGGCGGCGCGGTTGCAGCGGGTCGGCTTCGAGGAACGGCAGGAAGCTCGGGTCATTGGTGTTCTCGCTGAAGCGCCGCTCGATGCCATTCACGAAGTGACGCAACACACGATAGCTCAGCTTTGACCAGCGCCAGGCACAAGGCCGCACCAGCGGCGCCAACAGGATGACCTGACCATCGATGGGGCTGCGCGCGCCTTGGTACAGCAGGTGGTCCACGGCGATGGCGCCACCGGTGCTTTGCCCGCAAAGGTGCCAGGGGCGCGGCAGCTGCAGCGTGAGCGCCTGCTCGAACAAAGCTTCCAACACCTGCTGATACACCGCGAAATCACTGATGCTGGCCCGCTCGCCGCTGGACAGGCCATGTCCGGGCAGGTCGCAACTGATCACGGCGAAACCCTGTTTGAGCGCCCAATCGATCACATGCCGGTAGAGGCCCATATGGTCGTAATAGCCGTGCAACAGGAACAGCGTCGCGGTTGGTTGCTCGGGTAGCCAGACCTGCCCGACCAGGTCGAACCCGGCAGCCTGAAAGCCACCCAGCCAGCTATGTGCCGGCAGGTTCAGGCGATAGAAGCGCTGGTAGTCCTGCGCCTGCGCCGACAACGGCTGGCGAGAGGTCAGCGGCGCCAGGCTGGTGCGCAAGAGGTCAGGGTGAAAGGCAGCGGGCATCGGGTACATCCAAAGCGAAGCAAGTATTGATCTGGGATATTCAGCTCTGGCTGGCGTCGTGGCAAGCTTGCTCGATTTCAGGCCGATAGCGGTATCCCCGGTAGGAGCAGCCTTGTGCTGCGAAGAGGCCGCTTCTGCCACAACAACTCCATCAGTCATGCCGGCCCTTTCGCAGCACAAGGCTGCTCCTACAGAGGAGCGCGGAAACTTCATGAAGACTCGGATCATCAAACAGCTGTTCACGGCAATCGCCCTCCTGGTCGGCGTGGCCATCCTCTGGCAGGCCTACACCTCCTTCCAGGCCCGCTACCTGCGCCCGTTCGACAACCAGGCCACGCTGTTTGACGGCAGCCAACTGCAACTCCCCCCCGAACTGGCCGGCCCCGGCCCGATCCGGGTAGTGCATTTCTGGGACCCAGCCTGCCCGTGCAACGTCGGCAACCAGCAGCACCTGGGCGACCTGGTCAGCCAGTTCGCCGGCCAGGGCGTGGCCTTCCATGTGCTGCAAAAGCCCGACAGCGACGGCCAGTTGCCCGCCAACCTCACCGGCCTCAAGCCACTCGCCAGCGTGCCCGGCAGCGAACACCTGCCCGCCTCCCCGGCCGTGGCCATCTGGGACCGGCAAGGTAACCTGGCCTACTTCGGCCCCTACAGTGAAGGCGCGGTGTGCAACGCCAGCAACAGCTTTATCGAGCCGATCCTCAAGGCGCTACTCGACGACCGCCAGGTGAGTGCCTCCAATACCCTGGCGGTGGGCTGCTACTGCCCTTGGGCCGGCTGACGCACCCGCGCAGGGTTGCCCACCACCACCGCACCAGCCGGCACGTCACGGGTAACGACACTACCGGCACCCACCACGGCGTTGTCGCCAATGGTCACCCCCGGCAGGATGATCGCCGCGCCGCCGATCCACACGTTGTTGCCGATAGTCACCGGCCGGCCACTCTCCAGCCCTGTGCGGCGCACCTCGGGGTCGAGCGGGTGGTCAGCGGTATAGATCTGCACGTTGGGGCCGATCTGGCAGTCGTCACCGATACGCACCGGCAGCACGTCGAGGATCACGCAGCTGAAATTCATGAAGGTGTTGCGGCCGACGCTGATGTTGTAGCCATAGTCGCAATAGAACGGCGGGCGGATCACCGCGCCTTCGCCGACCTGGCCAAAGTGCTCTACCAAAAGCCCATGACGTGCGTCGTTGAGCAATTCGACACTGCTGTTGTAGCGGTGCATCCAGTGCTTGTTGGCGATCTGCTCGGCCTGCAGCTCGGGGCAGCCAGCGTGGTAGAGCTGGCCTGCAAGCATTTTCTGTTTTTCGCTGAGGGACATGGAAACTCCTTCCTGGGGCTATGCTCTGTTCGCGAATCCGCCGATCATCGGACCACATTTTTCTCTTGAACGCACAAGGAGCCTGCATGAAGCGCAGCCTGACCCTGTTGGCCGCGGTGGTTGCCGTGGCCGCCGGCGCCGGATACTGGTACGTGCAGGGCAAGCTGCCACAACGCGAGGGCGAGGTGGCCATCGCCGGCCTGCAGGCGCCGGTCAGCGTGCGCTACGACGCCCGCGGCGTACCGCACCTGCAGGCGCAGAGCGAACAGGACCTGTACCGCGCCCTCGGTTATGTGCATGCCCAGGACCGGCTGTTCCAGATGGAGATCCTGCGCCGCCTGGCACGGGGTGAGCTGGCCGAGGTGCTGGGCGACAAGCTGCTGCCCACCGACACCCTGTTCCGCAGCCTGCGTATTCGCGAACAGGCAGCGCTGATGGCCAAGCGTCAGGACCGGCAATCACCCGCCTGGCAAGCCCTGCAAGCCTACCTCGACGGGGTGAATAGCTGGCAGGCCAGCCACCCCAAGCCCATGGAATTCGACCTGCTTGGCATCACCCCGCGTCCGTTCAGCGCCGAAGACACCCTGAGCATCGCCGGCTACCTGGCCTACAGTTTTGCCGCCGCGTTTCGCACCGAGCCCGCGCTGACCTACATCCGCGACCAGCTGGGCCCGGAGTACCTGAACATCTTCGATCTCGCCTGGCGGCCCGAGGGCGCCCTGAGTACACCGCTGGCCGCTGCCGACTGGCAAAGCCTGGAGGCGCTCGCCCGCCTCAGCCATGACGCGCTGGGCGATGCGGGCATCCCGCAATTCGAAGGCAGCAACGCCTGGGCCGTGGCCGGCAGCCGCACCCGCAGCGGCAAGCCGCTGCTGGCCGGTGACCCGCACATTGGTTTCGCAGTGCCAGCTGTGTGGTACGAGGCCGAGCTGTCGGCGCCGGGCTTCAACCTGTATGGCTACTTCCAGGCTCTCAACCCGTTCGCCCTGCTCGGCCACAACCGCGACTTCGGCTGGAGCCTGACCATGTTCCAGAACGACGACGTCGACCTGATCGCCGAACGCACCAACCCGGCCGACGCCAACCAGGTGATGGTCGATGGCAAATGGCAGGCGCTGGAAAAGACCGAGCAACAGATTGCCGTCAAAGGCGAAGCACCGGTCACCCTCAGCCTGCGTCGCTCGCCCCATGGCCCGATCGTCAACGACGTGCTGGGCGCCACTGCCGGGCCCACGCCAATCGCCATGTGGTGGGCGTTCCTGGAAACCGAAAACCCGATCCTCGACGGTTTCTACCAGCTCAACCGCGCCGATACCCTGGGCAAGATGCGCGAGGCCGCGGCCAAGGTGCATGCGCCAGGGCTTAACCTGGTGTGGGCCAATGCCCGTGGCGATATCGGCTGGTGGGCGGCGGCGCAGTTGCCGATCCGCCCCGACGGCGTCGACCCCGCGTTCATCCTCGATGGTGCCAGTGCGCAGGCCGACAAGCTCGGCTTCTATCCCTTCAGCGTCAACCCACAGCAGGAGAACCCGCCGCGCGGCTACATTGTCTCGGCCAACTACCAGCCTCCGGCGGCGGTGCCGATCCCCGGTTACTACAACCTGCGGGACCGAGGTCGCCAGCTCGACCGCCACCTGGCCAACCCCGGGGTGAAGTGGGATACCCAAAACAGCCAGGCGCTGCAGCTGGACACCGCCAGCGACCATGGCCCGCGCACCCTTGCACCATTGCTGGCAACGCTGCGCGCAGTAGCCGAAGGTGACGAAGAGAAGGAACTGGTCGAGCAACTGGCAGCCTGGAGCGGCGACTACCCGCTCGACTCGACAAGTGCCACGCTGTTCAACCAGTTCCTCTATGAGCTGGCATTCGCGGCCTTGCATGACGAGCTGGGCGACACTTGGTTCCCGGTGCTGATCAGCACCCGCGCCATCGACGCTGCCCTGCCGCGCCTGGCAGCGGATGCCGATTCGCCGTGGTGGAACACCCGCGGAACCAACCAGCGCACCGATCGAACCGCCGTGGTGCGCACGGCGTGGCAGAACAGCTTGAAGCACCTGCGCAAGACCCTGGGGAATGATCCTGCCAGCTGGCAGTGGGGCAAGGCCCATACCCTGACCCACAACCACCCGCTGGGGGTCAAAAAGCCGCTGAACCTGCTGTTCAACGTTGGCCCGTTCGCCGCACCGGGCACTCATGAAGTGCCGAACAACCTATCTGCGAAGATCGGCCCGGCGCCATGGCCGGTGACCTATGGGCCGTCGACGCGGCGGCTGGTCGACTTTGCCGATGCCGGGCAGGCGCTAACCACCAACCCGGTCGGCCAGAGTGGCGTGCCGTTCGACAGGCATTTTGCGGATCAGGCCGAAGGGTACGTGCAGGGGCAGTACCAGAAGGCGCAGATGGGGGTGATTCCGGCGCAGAGTACGTTGCGTCTGGTGCCAGCCAAGTAAAAGGCTGCTCCTGCAAGAGACCGCGATCCTGGTAGGAGCAGCCTTGTGCTGCGAATGGGCCGCAAAGCGGCCCCCAACAATTTCGAATACCTCACAGCACTCACAGCCGAGACCCATTCCATGCAAAGACACTTCATCGAAATCGACGGCGCCCGCATGAGCTACATCGACCAGGGCCAGGGCTTTCCGGTCGTGCTCGGCCACAGCTACCTGTGGTCCGCCGAGATGTGGCAGCCACAAATCGAAGCCTTGTCAGCACACTTCCGCGTCATCGTCCCCGAGCTGTGGGGCCACGGCGGCTCAGATGCTCCGCCTGCCACGACCATCGACATGAGCGCTTTGGCCCGCCAGCATCTGGCACTGCTGGACGCCCTGGACATTGGCAAATGCCATTTGGTCGGCCTGTCGGTCGGCGGCATGTGGGGCGCGCAACTGGCCCTGGAACACCCTGAGCGGGTAGACCGCCTGGTGCTGATGGACACGTACCTCGGTGCCGAGCCGGAGGCGACCCGGCTCAAGTACTTCGGCCTGCTTGACGCCGCCAGTGCTGCAGGGCTGTTCCCGGAGCCATTGCTGGACATCGTCGTACCGATCTTCTTCCATGCAGGCGGGCAGACTGTGCCGCAAGTGCGCGAAGGCTTCCGCGCAGCATTGAAGGCGAGTAGTGCCGAGGTGATTCGGCACAGTCTCGACCCGATGGGGCGAGTGATCTTTGGCCGGCCAGACTTGCTGTCGCGACTGGGAGAACTGGTAAGTGAGCGGACCATCGTGATCTGCGGCGACCAGGACATTCCACGGCCGCCGGAAGAGTCCAATGAAATGGCGCAGATCATTGGCTGCCTGGCGGCGCAGATTCCGTTTGCGGGGCATATCTCCAGCCTGGAGAACCCGCGGGTGGTGAATGAATTCCTGTTGAACTGGCTGCCGCGCAACCAGTGATATTGCCGGGGCTGCCTTGCAGCCCTTGTGGGAGCGGGTTCACCCGCGAAGCAGGCAACTCGGTGTATGGCACCGGCTTCGCCGGTGTTCGCGGGTGAACCCGCTCCCACAATGGCCCCATTTACCCGACTAACCTTGCCACTTGCCCCCTTCCACAATCACGCTTTCCGGCTTGGTGTCATCGCTCAGTTCCTTGCGCACATACTGGTCATACAGCTTCAGCAGAAACTTCTCCTCCCCCAGCTTGGCCAGCTCGGCATTCACCCAGTCACGCAGTTCGGTGTTGCCCTTCTTCACCGCCGGTGCAATCGGGGCTTCTTCACCCAGCAGCTCAGGCAACACGCGGTACCCCGGGTTCTGCTTGGCCCAGCTGAACAGAATCAGGTTGTCCTGCGCATAAGCATCGCCACGCCCGGCGGCCAGCGCCTGCAACGACTCGCTGTTCTTTTCGAACTTGAGCAGTTTCCAGTCCGGGTGGTTCTTGGTCAGCCAGATATCAGCGGTGGTGCCGGTGGTGACGATGATGGTCTTGTCGGCCAGGTCGTCGAGCTTCTGCACCGGGCTGCCATCCGCGACGATTGCCTGCACGGCAACGCGCAGGTTGGGGTTGGTGAAGTCCACCGCTTCCTTGCGCTCCGGGGTCACGGTCATGTTGGCGAGAATCAGGTCGACCTTGTCGCTCTGCAGGAACGGGATACGGCTGGCCGGCTCCACGGCAACGAACTCGACCTTGTTTTCATCACCCAGCAGGTCCTTGGCCAGGCGCCGGCCGATATCGGTGTCAAAGCCCACGTAGCGGCCCTGCTCATCGACGAAACCGAACGGTGGCTTGTCGGTGAACACGCCGACAATCAGCTTGTCGCGGGCCTTGATGGTTTCCAGGTAGCTGGTGGCCGGCGAGGCCGCCGCCGGCTTGGGTGGCTCTTCAGCCTTGTTGCAGCCGGCCAGCAGGGCCAGGCCGAACAACGGCGCCAGCAGTTTGGTGAGGTTGGCAGTTTTCATGACAGTTCCTTGTGCAGTGTCTTCGGCAGGCTTTCTACGAAGGAGAATTTCTCCAGGAACTGCTGCGCGCGTGCGGTCCGCGGTCGTGTGAAGAAGCTCTCGGGGTCGCCCTGTTCAAGGATCCTGCCGGCCTCCATGAACACGATGCGGTCGGCCACCGCGCGAGCGAAGGCCATTTCGTGGGTAACGATGAGCAAGGTCATGCCGTCGCGTGCCAGGCCCTGGATCACCTGTAGCACCTCCTTGACCATTTCTGGGTCGAGGGCCGCGGTAACCTCGTCGAACAGCATCACCTCGGGGTTCATGCACAGCGAACGCACGATGGCTATGCGCTGCTGCTGGCCCCCGGACAGTTGCCGGGGAAAGGCGTCGCGTTTGTCCAGCAGGCCGACCCGCGCCAGCAGCGCCTCGGCCTGGGCCTGGGCTTCGGCGCGCTCGCGCCTTTGTACCTTGAGCGGGCCAAGCAGCAGGTTGTCGATCACGCTCATGTGACCGAACAGGTGATAGCTCTGGAACACCATGCCGACCCGCTGGCGGACTTCGCGCCAATCGGTACGCGGGTCGAGCAGCTCCTGCCCGGCCAGGCGCAGGTGGCCGCCGTGGGCCTGCTCCAGGCCGTTGAGGCAGCGCAGCAGCGTGCTTTTGCCACAGCCGCTGGGGCCGAGAATGACCACCACCTCGCCGGCCGCCACCTGGAGGTCGACGTCCTTGAGCACCTGGTGCTCGCCAAAGAACTTGTTGAAACCCTGGAAATCGATCAATGCGCTCATGAGTGGGCCCAGCGGCGTTCCAGCACGCGTGAAGCGGCGGACAGCGGATAGCAGACGATGAAGAAGAACAGGAACAAGGCGCCGTAGATCAGCACCGACTCGTAGGTGCGTTCGATGATCTGCTGGCCGGCCTTGATCACCTCGACCACGCCGATCAGCACCGCCAGCGAGCTGGTCTTGATGATCCGCGTGTAGATGTTGATGGTTGGCGGGGTCATGCGCTTGAGCGCCTGTGGCAACAGCACATAGCCATACAGCTGCCAGCCGGCCAGGCCGATCGACAACCCCGCCTCGCGCTGGCCGCGCGGCAGCGAGTGCAATGCGCCACGCACCACCTCGCCCACCTCGCTGGCGCCCCACAGGCCCAGCACCAGCACCGCGCACCAGAAGCTGGGAATGCTCACGGCCAGAAAGATCGGCAGGCCGAAGAACGCCAGATAAAGCCAGACCAGCACCGGTATGGCACGGAACAGCTCCAGGTACACTTGCAAGGCAATGTTCAGGGTACGGTTGCCCAAGGTTGCCAGCACACCATAGAGCACACCGCCCAGCGTCGCGAAGAGGATGCCCAGCGCAGAAATGGCCAGGGTCTGCACCGCGCCGCCAGCCAGTTGCGGCAATGCCTGCAGCAGCAGTTCAGACGCCGAACTGGCCATGTTGCAGCCTCCTTTCGATATAGCGCAGCAGCAACGACAGCGGCAGGAACAGCAGCACACATAGCAAGGTCAGCACGGTGAGCATTTCATAGGTCTTGTAATACAGCGCGATGTAGTTCTTGGTGGTGTAGAGAATTTCCGGCACGGCCACCGCCGAAACCACGGTGGTTTCCTTGAGCAGGAAGATGAAGTTGGCGAACAGTGCCGGCAGGCTGAGGATGCCGGCCTGGGGCAGCACCACATGGCGCAGCAACTGGCCTTCGGACAAGCCGATGGAGCGACCGGACTCCAGCTGGGCACGGGGCACGGCCTCGATGCCGGCACGCAGCACCTCGGTCAGGTAGGCACCGCCCATGAAGGTCATGGTGATGATCGCTGCAGCAAAGCCGGAAATCTTCAGGCCCAGGCTGGGCAAGGCGAAGTAGACGAAGAACAGCTGGATCAGCAGCGGCGTGTTGCGTGCAAGCTCCACGTAGGCTTTTACCAGGCGCCACAGGTACGGGGTGCGTAATACCAGCACTGTGGCGTTGACCAGGGCGACCAGCAGCGAGGTGGTGATGGCGATCAGGCCGACCTGCAGGGTCACGCCCACGGCCTTGAGGAAGGCGGGCAGCGTGCCGAGGATGAATGCGGTGTCGAGGGTCATGGGTAAAGCAGGTCTGCAGGGTGCGCGTGGGCACGATAGCTAGACTCTAATGATCTAAAAACTTTTTAATAAATACCTTTATCGCATATGCATATCACTGAGAATTCAGCGCTGATGGCATGTATTGCCGGCGCACACAGGACCTTGTGGGAGCGGCTTTAGCCGCGAACACCGGCGCAGCCGGTGCCATGCACCACGTTGAATTCTTCGCGGCTAAAGCCCAGAAATGAAAACGCCGACACAAGAGTGTCGGCGTTGGGTCATGCAAGGTAATGCAAGCGCATCAGAACGCCGGCAGCACCGCACCTTGGTACTTCTTGGCGATGAATTCCTTCACTTCCGGGCTGGTCAGGGCCTTGGCCAGTTTCTGGATGGCTTCGCTGTCCTTGTTGTCAGGGCGGGCGACCAGGAAGTTCACGTATGGCGAGTCGCTACCTTCGATCACCAGCGCGTCCTTGGCCGGGTTCAGGCCGGCTTCCAGGGCGTAGTTGGTGTTGATCATGTCCAGGTCGACCTGGTCCAGCACGCGCGGCAGCATGGCCGACTCAAGCTCGCGGAACTTCAGCTTCTTCGGGTTCTCGGCAATGTCCTTGGGGGTGGCCAGGGCGTTCTTCGGATCCTTCAGGGTGATCAGGCCAGCCTTCTGCAACAGCAGCAGAGCGCGGCCGCTGTTGCTGCCCTCGTTAGGGATGGCAACGGTAGCGCCTTCCTTCAGTTCACTCAGGCTCTTGACCTTCTTCGAGTAACCACCGAAGGGTTCGACGTGCACGCCGATCACGGTATCCAGGTGGGTGCCCTTGCCTTCGTTGAAGTTCTGCAGGTACGGCAGGGTCTGGAAGTAGTTGGCGTCCAGGCGCTTCTGGTCAACCTGGACGTTCGGCTGCACATAGTCGGTGAAGACCTTGATCTGAAGGTCCACACCTTCCTTGGCCAGGGTCGGCTTGATCAGCTCGAGGATTTCGGCGTGCGGTACCGGGGTGGCGGCAACCACCAGTTTCTCGGCGGCAGCAGCCAGGCCGGCAAACGACAGGGCAGCGGCCAGGGCAGTGGTCAGCAGGGTCTTCTTCATGGTGATCCTTGTTCTGGTTCTGGGCCATCGGCGATGGCGAATCGGGTGCCCAACCGGTTCACCAGCGGGCGTGAGGCGGACAATACCCAGATTTTTTATTCCGTAACAATATCTTTTATTTAGCTGCTTATTCCAAAAGCAAACTGCCATCAGCCACTTTGCTTATGAGCGGTGTCTAGCGCGCGGGGTTTGCCAGGTCGAGGTCCTCAGCCAGGATCTCTTCGCCGTCATTCACCAGCAAGGCGAAGTGGATGACGTTCTCCAGTTCACGGGTGTTGCCCGGCCAGGGATGTGCTTCCAGCACCTGCTGCGCCGCCTCGCTCACGAGCGGCACAGGCCGCTGCAGGCGCACGCTGTAGATGCCCACGAAGTACTCGGCCAACGGCAGGATATCGCCCGGCCGCTCGCGCAGTGGCGGCAGCTCCAGCGCCCCCTCGCGCAGGTACTGGTACAGGCGCTCGTTGAAGCGTCCCGCGCGCACCACCCGCGCCAGGTCGATGCTGGTAGCAGCCACCAGGCGCACGTCCACCGGCTGCGGCTGCTGTGCACCCACCCGGGTAACCTCGCGGTTTTCCAGGGCTGCCAGCAGCTTGCCCTGGATGGCCAGCGGCAAGTCGGCAATCTCGTCCAGGTACAACGTGCCGCCATTGGCCGAGCCGAACCAGCCGGCACGGCTGCTGGCTGTGCCGCCCTGGCTGCCCGCACTGTAGCCGAACAGCTCGGCATCGGCGTAGGTGGGGCTGATGGCCGCGCAGTTGACCGACACGAACAACCCGCTGCGGTCACTGGCACGGTGGATCTGCCGGGCCAGCAGTTCCTTGCCAGTGCCGGTTTCGCCGCGGATCAGCACTGGCAAGGGCTGTGGCGCCAGGCGCTCGAGCTCCTCGCGCAGCTGCTGTGACCGTGGGTCGATGAACACCAGTGCCTTGGCGCGGATGCTAAGCGGGCTCTTGTCCAGCTCAGGGAAGGTCAGCAATGGCTGGCCAAAAGGGTTTTGAAAAGTCATGACGAACTCCCGCCCCAGGCCTGCAATGGCCGGGCGTCAGGCAAGCGGTAAACAGTAAGGGCGATCAGGCGCGGCGCAGTGCGCGCTGCTCGACCCGGCTCTGCAAGCGATACAGGTAGGCGAAACCTTGTTCCCAGCGCTCATGCCCGGACTTGACGTTGATGTGCCCGGCATTGGTCAGCAGCCCTGCTTCGGCGCCCCAGACCTGGGCCAGGTATAACGCCCTTGGCACGCTTACGGCCGGGTCGTTGTCCGAGCTGACCACCTGGCTGGGAAATGGCAGTGCTTCGGTCGGTATCGGCGCGAAATTGCGCAGAGCCGGCGCGCAGGTCGGCCGCTCTACGTCTGCTGGCGCCACCAGCAGCGCGCCCCGTACCCGCCGCAGCAGGGCCGGGCTGGCTTGCGCGGCCCAATGAGCGACGGTTATGCAGCCCAGGCTATGGGCAATCAGAATCACCGGCGAGCGCTCGGCGGCAATCGCCTGCTCCAGTGCCTGCACCCAGTCCTGGCGTTGCGGGGTCAGCCAGTCGTGCTGCTCGACCCGGGTGCTGTTGGGCAGGGTGCGCTGCCAGTGACTTTGCCAATGGTTGTCTGGCGATCCTTGCCAGCCCGGCACAATCAGGTAACGAATCGACTCATTGCGCATGGGGACGCCTCCAGTGAGTTTGCGTGCTTGGAGACAAGTATAGGGAGGGAGTTATATCAGTAAAGGAATAAGAAGCTATTTATTAATAACCGAAATGCAATCCCTGTGGGAGCGGGTTTATCCGCGAATGCGTCGGTGATGCCTACATCGCATCCGCGGGTGAAACCGCTCCCACAGGGGGCATTGATAGCCATGAAATCCTGGCAAAAAAAGGGCCATCCCCTGCCAAGAGATATGGCCCCTAAGCACTTGCCTGAAGAAAGTCGACGAGATCAGCGCGCGGTAATCACTGCCAGCTTGCTGATCCCGGCACGTTCGATAGCCGCCATGGCCCGCGCCACTTCGCCGTAGTTCACACCGTCATCGGCCTGCAGTTGTACGCGCACGTCCGTGTCCTTGCTTTTGGCGGCCTTGAGGCTGGTTTCCAGCAAGTCGGGCTGGATCTCATCCTTGTTGATGAACAACTTGCCGTCACCATCGATGCTGACCACCAGCGGGTCCTTCTGCTCCACCGGGGCCACGGCCTCGGTCTTGGGCAGGTTGATGGGTATGGCATTGGTCAGCAGCGGCGCGGTAACGATGAACACCACCAGCAACACCAGCATGACGTCCACCAACGGCGTGACGTTGATTTCACTGAGGACTTCATCACTGTCCTGGGTCGAAAAGGCCATGTCAGGATGCCTCCTTCACAGGCTGGGTGAAACCGGCCTGGGGCCTGTGCACCGCCGGGTGCACCAGCACGCGGAAGGCACTCTTCTGCGCCAGGCTGTAGAAGTCGTGGGCGAAATCATCGAGGTCGGCGGCGGTAAGCTTGAGGCGGCGCAGGAAGTAGTTGTAGACCAGCACCGCCGGCACCGCGACGGCGATACCCACGCCGGTGGCCACCAGTGCCGCGCCAATCGGCCCGGCCACGGTTTCCAGGCTGGCGGAACCGGCCGCGCTGATGCCCTTGAGCGCTTCCATGATGCCCCACACGGTGCCGAACAGGCCGATGAAGGGCGAGGTACTGCCAATACTGGCGACCACCGCCAGGCCGGTTTCCAGCGAACGGCGCTCACGCACGATCTGCTGGCGCAGGGCGCGTTCCAGGCGGTCCTGGTGATTGATGGCGTGGCTCAGGTCATTGGCCTGGCTGTCACCGACGGCGATGGCGGCATAACCGGCCTGGGCAACACGGGCGGCAGGGCCAGGCAGTTCGTGGCTAGGCTCGGCAGCCGAGTCCAGGCTCGAAGCGGCCCAGAACTGCTGGTGGAAGCGCTTGTCCTGGTTCTTCAGCCGCACGAACTGCACGACCTTGACCAGGGCCAGGCCCCAGGTGACGACAGAAAAACCGACCAGCAGCCAGATGACTGCGCTTTCAACGGATTCGAGGGGGGATGCCAGCAGGCTCATGATGATGTCTTCCTGTGTTCTGCGAAAAAGTTAGCGAAGCTTGAAATCGATCGGCACGCTGACCCAGCCGGTCTGGGCCACGTCGCCCTGCTTGGCAGGCACGAAGCTCCAGCGCTTGACCGCAGCCAGTGCGGCAGCGTCGAGGGCATCGCGGCCGCTGCTCTTCTGGATCTGGATCTGCCCGGGCTTGCCGCTGGGCAGCACCTCGACGCGCAGCAGCACGGTGCCTTCCCAACCGCGGCGCTGAGCCATCTGCGGGTACTCGGGCGCCGGATTCTTCAGGTACGCAGCGTTGGCCGATGCCGGGGTGACCGGGGCCGGCGCGGGTGGCGCTGGCGGTGCCGGAGCGGCTACAGGGGCTGGCGGCGGGGCCTCGACCGGCTTGGGCTGCGGTTTTGGCTGTTGCTTGACCACCGGCTTGGGCACGGGCTTTGGTTTGGGTTTGGGCTTGGCGGCCAGTTCGTCGACAACAGGCGGCGGTGGCGGCTGGACTACCGGCGGTGCCGGGGCTGGTGGCGGTGGCTCGACCACAGGCGGTGCCGGCGCGGCGAACTCGATGGTCATCGGTGGTACTTGCGGTGGCACCACCGGCAGCTCGGGCGTTGGTGCCTGGCTGACCCAATACGCTGCTGCGCCATGCAAGGCCAGCACCAGCAGGCCCAACACCAGCTTGTCGCGGCGCTTGAGCCCACTGACGGGCGTGCGTTGCAGGCGCAGCTGGCCAAGCGGGAGGCGAAGCGTGCGTCCAAGGTCGACCAGGTCGCCCGGGGCCGGGCGCCATGGCTGGTCGTAGGCCCTGACGGCCGACTGGACATTACCCATTGATCAAACTCCTGGGGTCTCGATTCAGGTGTGTGGCTGAATCATCGGGGTCAGGGGCTTATCTCTTAAAGTAATGTTTGAAATTATGGTTAGAACTTTACTGAATATATATTTTGGCAAGTTTTCTCAACGCCGCGAGTTACGCGGGGTGTAGCAGAGCGAGCCGTGAATCATGCTTTGCAGGCATTCAAAATATTCGCGCAAGGCATGAGATTGCCGCGAGGGCTTGCCGGCGATGGGCTGAAAAGCAGCCCCGACAATCTCCCAGGCAATAAAAAACCCGGGACCAATCCCGGGTTTTTCATCATCAAAGGCGTCTCAGATATCCGCTACCTTCTGCCAAACCTTCGGCCGGAAGAACAATGTCTCCCCCCGCGCCAACCCGGTCAGGCTGTCATGGTCCTTGACCACTTCGGCCTCGATCAGCTCGCTCTGCCCCTCCACCTTCAAGGTCACCCGCGTGGTCGCGCCCAGCGGCCGAATATCCCTCACCTCGGCTGCATGGTGCCCTTCGGTCTCGTGCCGCGACAGCGACACCTCATGCGGGCGGAACAGCACATGATGCCCTTCGCTCAAGGCCAGGCGGTTGGAGTCACCAAGGAAGTGGTAGACGAAGTCGTTGGCCGGGTGCTCGTACACCTCGCCCGGCGAGCCGATCTGCTCGATCACGCCCTTGTTCATCACCACGATGCGGTCAGCCACTTCCATGGCCTCTTCCTGGTCGTGGGTGACGAACACCGACGTCAGGTTGATGTCCTCGTGCAGGCGCGCCAGCCAGCGACGCAGCTCCTTGCGCACCTTGGCATCCAGCGCACCGAACGGCTCGTCCAGCAGCAGCACCTTGGGCTCCACCGCCAGCGCACGAGCCAGGGCGATACGCTGGCGCTGGCCACCGGACAACTGCTCGGGGTAGCGGTCGGACAGCCAGTCCAGCTGCACCATGTTCAGCAGTTCATGCACCTTCTCGGCAATCTTGCTCTCGCTCGGACGCTCGCCCTTGGGCTTCATGCGCAGGCCGAAGGCGACGTTGTCGAACACACTCATGTGGCGGAACAACGCGTAGTGCTGGAACACGAAACCGACGTTGCGGTCGCGAACGTCATGGCCGGACACGTCCTCGCCATGGAACACGATATTGCCCTGGTCCGGGGTTTCCAGGCCGGCGATGATGCGCAGCAGGGTGGTCTTGCCGCAGCCGGACGGGCCGAGCAGGGCCACCAGCTCGCCGCTGTTGATGTCCAGGTTGATTTTGTCCAGGGCCTGGAAGCTGTTGAAGCGCTTGCTGACGTTACGAACTTCGATCGACATGAATCATTCCTCCGCGGCGCTGTGGCGCAGGCGGTTAATACGGTTCTCGCTCCACTGCTTGAGCAGCAGGATGAAGAGCGCCAGGATCAGCAGCAGGCTGGCCACGCTGAAGGCCGCGACATGGTTGTACTCGTTGTAGAGGATCTCCACGTGCAGCGGCAAGGTATTGGTCACGCCGCGAATGTGGCCCGACACGACCGACACCGCACCAAACTCGCCCATTGCCCGCGCAGTGCACAGCACCACGCCATAGATCAGGCCCCATTTGATGTTCGGCAGGGTCACGTGCCAGAACATCTGCCAACCATTGGCACCGAGCAGGCGCGCGGCCTCCTCTTCCTGGGTGCCCTGCTCCTGCATCAGCGGTATCAGCTCACGGGCCACGAACGGTACGGTGACGAAGATGGTGGCCAGAACGATGCCCGGCAGGGCGAACACGATCTGGATATCGTGGTCCTGCAGCCACGGCCCGAACAGGCCTTGCGCACCGAACATCAGCACGTAGACCAGGCCGGCGATCACCGGCGACACCGAGAACGGCAGGTCGATCAGGGTGACCAGGATACTCTTGCCACGGAAGGTGTACTTGCTCACGCACCAGGCGGCGCTGACGCCGAACACCAGGTTCAGCGGCACCGAAATGACCACGGCGAGCAGGGTCAGCTTCAGCGCCGACAACGCATCCGGCTCGAAGATCGCCTCGAAGAAGGTGCCAAAACCGTTCTTCAGTGCCTGCGATACCACGATCACCAGCGGCAGCAGCAGGAACAGCGCGAACACCAGCCAGCCTAGGCCGATCAAGATACGCCGCGAAGTGGCGCTGCCCCGGCGGGCGGCGTTGGCGGCGGCGGTTGCATTCAGGGATGAACTGGACATGCCGGCCTCCTTCAAGGGGTTTCGATGCGGCGCTGCAGCAGGTTGATCAGCAGCAGCAGGATGAAGGAAACCACCAGCATCAGCACGCCAATGGCGGTCGCGCCGGTGTAGTCGTACTGGTCGAGCTTGACCATGATCAGCAGCGGCAGGATCTCGGTCTTCATCGGCATGTTGCCGGCAATGAAGATCACCGAACCATACTCGCCCACGCCACGGGCGAAGGCCAGGGCAAAGCCTGTCAGCCAGGCAGGCAGCAACGCTGGCGCCAGCACGTGGCGGAACACTTGCAGCGGCTTGGCGCCCAGGCAGGCGGCAGCCTCCTCCACTTCACGCGGAATGTCGGCCAGTACCGGCTGCACCGTCCGCACCACGAACGGCAGGGTGACGAAGGTCAGCGCCAGGGTGATACCCAGCGGGGTGTAGGCGATCTTGAAGCCCAGGTCGGTGGCGAACTGGCCAACCCAGCCCGAGGGTGCGTACAGGGCGGTCAGGGCGATACCGGCTACGGCCGTGGGCAGGGCGAACGGCAGGTCGATCATCGCATCGATGATCTTGCGCCCAGGGAAGGTGTAGCGCACCAGCACCCATGCCAGCAGGGTACCGATCACACCGTTGATGATGGCGGCGAACAGGGCGGTGCCGAAACTCAGCTTGAGCGCGGCAATCACCCGCGGCGCACTGATGACGTTCCAGAACTGCTCCCAGGTAAGCTGCGCGGCATGCACGAACATGGCGGCCAGCGGTATCAGCACGATCAGGCTGAGGTACACCAAGGTGTAGCCCAGCGTCAGCCCGAAGCCGGGTATGACGGGGGAAATGCGGCGTGACATAAATATCCCTGGTTGAACGCACGAAACCCGGAATCAATCCCGGGCCGGTGCAGGCTTCTGAATCCTGGGGCTGCTTTGCAGCCCAATCGCGACGCAAGGCCGCTCCCACAGGAGATTGCGGTTCCTTGTGGGAGCGGCCTTGCGTCGCGAATGGGCCGCATAGCGGCCCCGCTTTTCCTTGGCGATTACTGTGCCTGATAGATCTGGTCGAACACACCGCCATCATTGAAGAATTTCGGTTGTGCAGTTTTCCAGCCACCAAAGTCCTTGTCGATGGTTACCAGCTCAAGTTTCGGAAATTGCTTGCCGAACTCGGCAGCGACCTTCTCGTCACGCGGGCGGTAGAAGTTCTCGGCGGCAATCTTCTGCCCGGCCGGGCTGTACAGGTGCTTGAGGTATTCGGTGGCAATCTCGGTATTGCCCTTCTTCTCGGCGTTCTTGTCCACCACCGCCACCGGCGGCTCGGCGAGGATCGACAACGACGGCACGACGATGTCGAACTTGTCGGCACCACCGTCTTCCTTCAGCGCCAGGAAGGCCTCGTTTTCCCAGGCCAACAGCACATCGCCCTGGCCGTTATTGACGAAGGTGATGGTCGAGCCACGGGCGCCGGTATCCAGCACCGGAACGTGCTTGAACAGCTCCTGCACGTATTCCTTGGCCTTTGCTTCGCTACCGCCGGCCTTCAGGCCATAGGCCCAGGCAGCCAGGAAATTCCAACGGGCGCCGCCGGAGGTTTTCGGGTTGGGGGTGATGACCGAAACGTCTTTCTTGATCAGGTCGCCCCAGTCCTTGATGCCTTTCGGGTTGCCCTTGCGCACCAGGAACACAATGGTCGAGGTGTACGGGGTGCTGGCATTCGGCAGGCGGCTCTGCCAGTTGTCCGGTAGGCTCTTGCCGAGCTTGGCGACTTCATCGATGTCGCCGGCCAGGGCCAAGGTCACCACGTCGGCACGCAGTCCGTCGATCACCGCACGGGCCTGCTTGCCCGAACCGCCGTGGGATTGCTGGATCTTCACCTTGTCGCCCGGGTGAGCCTGCTGCCAGTGCTTGATGAACTCGGCGTTGTATTGCTGATAGAGCTCGCGGGTCGGGTCGTAGGACACGTTCAGCAGTTCGTAGTCCTTGGCGATGGCGGAACCGGCAAAAATAGCACTGGCCAGGGCGGCGAGCGCATAACGGCGGATGGACATGGTGAAGCTCCCGATTGGCATTTTTCTAGTTTTGAATGTGTGGCGCGATCAGCCGGTCTTGTTGCCGGGCTGCTGCAGGCGGAACTTCTCCTTGCGCTCGATCTGCACGACCTGAGCGTTGTGCACGGTAATCTCCACCGCACCGAATCGCAGGTCGCGCAGAGCGCTCTGGATTTCACGCAGAATGGTGGCTTCGTCCTGACCGTCGATGCTACGCAGAGATGCACTCATGCTCGTTCTCCTTGGAGTGAGGGTGCCGGGCTGAGGTTTGAAGGGGGATTTGCGCCTGGCTTGAGGGCAATAGTAGTGAGGCGGAGTTATTCTTAAAAATACTGTTTAAGAATGTTTATATAACCGAAAATAAAAGCTTGTTTTCAAGACAACAGAAGGCCCTGTGGGAGCGGGCGTGCCCGCGAATGCGTCAGTAAATTCACCATCGCATTCGCGGGCACGCCCGCTCCCCACAGGGTTCAGTGCTGGGTTTCGGTCTTGTGTTCAGGCTCGCGGATCTTGTACCAGGCCACATACAGGGCCGGCAGGAACAGCAGCGTCAGCAGGGTAGCCACGATGATCCCGCCAATCATGGCGTAGGCCATCGGCCCCCAGAACACCTCGCGGGCAATCGGGATCATGCCCAGGCTCGCCGCCGCCGCAGTCAGCAGAATCGGCCGGCGCCGATGGTTGGTGGCCTCTACCACCGCATCCCACGGCGACAAGCCCTGGGCTTCGAACTCGTCGATCTGGGTCACCAGGATCACCGAGTTACGAATGATGATGCCCGCCAGCGCGAGAATGCCGAGAATCGCCACGAAGCCCATGGGCGTACCTGTGGGCACCAGCGCGATGATCACGCCAATCAGCCCCAGCGGCGCCACGCTGACCACCAGGAACAGCTTCTGCACGCTGTGCAGCTGGATCATCAGGAACGTCGCCATCAGGAACAGCATCAGCGGGATGACCTTGCGGATCGGCCCCTGCGCCTTGGCGCTTTCCTCCACCGTACCGCCGGTGGCCACTTCGAAGCCCACCGGCAACTTGCTGGCGAACTCGTCGATCTTCGGCTTCAACTGGGCCACCAGGTCGGTTGGCTGGATGTCGCCGTTGACCGAGGCCTTGATGGTGATGGTCGGCTTGCGGTCACGGCGCCATACCAGCGGCTGCTCCAGCTCGTAGCGCACGGTGGCGAACGCCAGCAGCGGGATCGAGGTGCCGTTGGGTGTCAGGATCTGCAGGTTCTGCAGCGTATCGGGCGAGCCACGCTCGCTATCCTCGGCACGGGCGACCACGTCGACCAGGTAGATGTTGTCGTTGACCTGGGTGATCTGCACACCACTGACGATGCTGTTCATCACATTGGCCACATCCTCCGACGACAGGCCCAGCTGGCGCGCCTTGTCCTGGGCGATTTCCACGCGCAACACCTTCCCCGGCTCGTTCCAGTCGTAGATCATCTCGCCAATGTGCTCGTTCTGGTCGAGCAAGGTGGCCAGCTCGATGGCATGTTTGCGCACCTCGTCGATATTGGCGCCGCTGACCCGATACTGGATCGGCCGGCCCACCGGTGGGCCCATTTCCAGCGATTGCACGTTGGTGCCGACGCCAACGAACTCTTCATGCAGGATCTTCTGCAGGCGGTCCATCATGGCCTGGCGTTCCTCGAAGCCCTTGCTGACGATCACCAGCTGCGCGTAGTACGGGTTCTGCAACTGCTGGTCGAGGGGCAGGTAGAAGCGGATCGCGCCCTGGCCGATGTAGGTACTCCAGTGCACCAGGTCCGGGTCGTCCTTGATCCGCGCCTCGAAGCGGTCGACCACCTTGCGCGTCTCCTCGATCGAGGCGTTCTGCGGCAGGTTGAGGTCGACGAGGATTTCCGGGCGGTCCGAGGACGGGAAAAACTGGTTCTGCACGAAGCGCTCGCAGAAGATCGCCAGGGCGAACAGCACCACGGTGCCGATGATGGTCAGCCAGCGGTTGCGCATGCACCACAACAAACCATGTTCGAAGGCCCGGCCGACACGGCCCGGCTCGGCCTCATGAGGCTTGAGCTTGGCGCTGCTGAGAATGTGCACACCTAGCACCGGGGCGAAAAACACCGCCACAACCCACGACACCATCAGTGCCACGGCAATTACCGCAAACAGCGTGTAGGTGTACTCACCCGCCGAACTGGCGTTGAGGCCGATCGGCACGAAACCGGCCACCGTCACCAAGGTGCCGGTGAGCATGGGGAAGGCTGTGGAGGTATAGGCAAAAGTCGCCGCCTGCTCCTTGCTTTCGCCCATTTCCAGCCGGGTGACCATTACCTCCACGGTGATCATCGCATCGTCCACCAGCAGGCCCAGGGCGATGATCAGCGCGCCCAGCGAAATCCGCTGCATGGTGATACCGCTGTATTCCATGAACACGAACACCATGGCCAGCACCAGCGGGATCGAACAGGCCACCACCAGCCCGGCACGCACGCCGAGGCTGACGAAGCTCACCGCCAGCACGATCACCACCGCCTCGAACAGCGCACTGGTGAAGCCGCCCACCGCTTGCTTGACCACCACGGCCTGGTCGGAAACAGTGTGCACCCCGACGCCCACCGGCAAGTCTTCGATCACCTTGTCCATGCGCTTTTTCAGCGCCGCGCCGAACACCTGGATATTGCCGCCGGCCTTCATGCCGATGGCCAGGCCCAACGCCGTCTGGCCGTTGTAGCGGAACATCGGCGAAGGAGGGTCGACGTAGCCGCGCTCGATATCGGCGATATCGGCCAGGCGGAAGAAGCGGTCGTTGATCTTCAGGTTGACGGTTTGCAGGTCCTTTTCCGAGGTGAACTGCCCGGAGGTGCGCACCGAGATACGTTCCGGCCCGGCCTCGATCACACCGGCAGGGGTCACGGCGTTTTGCGATTGCAGGGCCTGCATGACCTGGCGCTGATCGATGCCCAAGGCTGCCAGCTTGCGGGTGGAGAAGTTCAGGTACAGCACTTCGTCCTGGGTACCGATCAGCTCGATCTTGCCGATATTGGGCACATCGCGCACTTCGGCCCGCGCCTGTTCCACGTAGTCGCGCAGCTGGCGCAGGGTCAGGCCGTCGGCGGTGAAGGCGTAGATCGAACCGAACACATCGCCGAATTCATCGTTGAACCCTGGCCCCTGGATGCCCGCAGGGAATTCACCGCGAATGTCCTGGATCTTCTTGCGCACCTGGTACCAGATTTCCGGGATGTCCTTGGCCTTGGTGGTGTCGCGCAGGTACACGTAGACCGTGGATTCGCCGGGGCGGGTGTAGCTTTTGGTGTAGTCGAGGGAGTCGAGTTCCTCTAGCTTCTTCTCGATACGGTCGGTGACCTGGTACAGGGTTTCGTCCTGGGTCGCGCCGGGCCAGCGGGTCTGGATGACCATGGTCTTGATCGTGAAGGACGGGTCTTCCTCACGGCCCAGGTTGAAGTAGGAGAAGATCCCCATCAGCAGGCCAACGAACATCAGGTACCAGACGAACGATTGATGCTTGAGTGCCCAGTCGGACAGGTTGAAGCTTCCTTTCATTGCGCATCCTCGTCGAAGGTGACCTTCTGGCCAGGCTTGAGGCTGTTCACGCCCGCTGTCACCACCCGCTCGCCGGGCTGTACGCCCGAAGTCAGGACGATGCTGTCGGCGGTGCGGCCGATCAGGGCCACGTCACGAGTGGCCACGGTCTTCTGCTGCGTATCGATCACCCATACCTGGGTCTTGCCGTCGCGCTCGAGCAAGGCACTCAAAGGCAGTTCGCTGCGTGGCGATACCTCCGAACTCAGGGTCACGCTGATGGCGGTGCCCAGGTGGAAGGCCGCCGGGGTGCTGGCCAGGGTCAGGCGAGCGCGGCGGGTGCGAGTGGTGGCGTCGGCTTGGGGTTCCAGTTCCCGCAGGCTGGCGGTGGTGTTGATGGTCGGGTCCAGCTGCGAAGCAACGGTGAAGGTCAGGCCTTTGCTCAACTGCTCGGCCAGGCCGATCGGCAGGTCGATCACTGCTTCCTTCACATCCGGCCTGGCCAGGGTTACCACGGCCTGGCCGGCGGTGACGGTTTGCCCGGCTTCGGCCTGCCAGGCAGTGATTACCGCAGCGTGGTCGGTGCGCAGGGTACTGTAGTCGAGCTGGTCACGCGCCTGGCTGAGCGCGGAGCGCGCCTGCTCCAACGCCGCGCTGGTGGTTTTCAGGTTGGTCTGGGCGATATCCAGCTGGGCCTGGGCGCCTACGCCACGGTCGTAAAGCTGTTGCTGGCGGCGGGCATCGGCCTGGGCGTTGATCCACTGCGCCTGTACCTTGGCCAGGTCGCCTTCGGCGGCGCGCAACTGGTTCTGCTGGTCGGTCGGGTCGAGGGTGGCCAGGATGTCACCCGGTTTCACCTGAGCGCCCACATCCAGCCAGCGCCGAGCAATACGCCCGGAAACCCGGAAGCCCAAGGTGCTTTCGAAACGCGCCTGGATACTGCCGGCGAAACGGCCCAACTGCGACTGCACCTGGGGCTCGACCTTGACCGACAGCACCGGCCGAATCGGCTCTGGTGCTTCGTCCTCGCTACTGCAACCGGCCAGCAGCACGCCGGCCGACAGGATCATCAGCAGGCGATTCATAGCTCCCCCCCTTGGGCGCTGGCATCTACCTTCTGCACCTGCATGCCGGGGTGCAGCAACTGCCCGCCATTGACCACCACGGTTTCGCCGCCTTTCAGGCCACTGGCGACCACGATCCTGCCGGTGAGATAACGGCTGACCTCGACCTTGCGCAGCTCTACCTTGTCACCCTCGCCCACTACCCAGACGGCGGGTTCATGCAGGGCCTTGGTCAGTGCCGACCATGGCAGCTCGATGCTTGGCCGCCCCTGTGCATTGGTGGTGGCCGTCACCGGTGCACCCAGTTGCATCCCTGGCGGTACATCCCGCAATCCGACCTTGACCTGTACCGTGCCGCTTTGCGCAGACACTGTTGGGGTGATTTCGCGCACGAAGCCACGGGCCTGGACCTTGGGGTCGTCCAGCAGGCTGACGATCACGCCGGCATCGCTGGCTGGAGCCACCAGCAGCGATTCGTAGACATTGAACACAGCATCACGGTCGCCATCGGTGGCGAGGCTGAAGATTGGCATGGTCGCCTGCACCACCTGGCCGACCTCGGCCTGGCGCTCGGTGATGACCCCATCGGCCTCGGAGACCAGCGCGGTATAGCTCAGTTGTTCGTTGGCGTTGGCCAATTGCGCCTGTGCGGCCTTGAGCGCGCTCTGGTTGCTACGCAGCGCGGCTTCGGCGGAATCGTATTCGCTCTGGCTGGTGTAGCCCTTGGGCAACAGCTTCTGCTGGCGAACGAAGGCCGCGCTGGTCTGGGTGACCCGCGCCTGCGCGGCGAATACCTCGGCCTTGGCCGAGTCGACATTGTTCTGCAGGTCTTTCGGGTCCAGCCGCGCCAGCACCTGGTTGGCCTTTACGTGGTCACCGACATCGACACTGCGCGAAATGATCTTGCCGCCCACACGGAACGACAGGTCGGTCTGCACCCGCGCCTGTACATCGCCGGTCAAGGTGACCCTGGCCGCGAAGTCGGTGGGTGATACCTGTTGCACGCCTACGCGAGGCAGTGTTTCGGTGGTTTCTTCCTTACTACAGCCCGACAGTAGGGACACAAGCCCCAGGCAGACGACCAACAGCGGACGCATCAACGTCATGCAGGCTCCTTGCTTGCGCGCAAATGATTCGTGGGATGCGACTGTTAGCGTAGATCAGGGTTCGATAAACATCACTGACCGCGACCAAGCTGGCACTTTCGGCGCCTGCGCGAGCCTCTTCGCGGGTAAACCCGCTCCCACAGGGCATGCGCAAGCCCTGAAGGCTGCACAGTCCCTTGTGGGAGCGGGTTTACCCGCGAAAGGGCCGGTACAGGTCAGAGCTGAACTGAAGCCTTGTTCAGCCCCAGTTCGATGTCATCGATCAGTGCTTTGGCAAAGCCGCTGAGAATTCTCGCGGCACTACCGGCCAGCCGGTCATTTTCCATCTCGGCTTCGGTCGTCAGGTGATTGATGCACCCGAGCATTACGGAGAGTTCGGAGAAGGCATGGTTGAAGGGAATATCTCCTATATCTGGACAAGGAGTTGCCACCTTCATCTTTCTCACGGATCAGGGCGGCAACCGTACGCGAGGTGAGAAACCGCGGATATAGGAACGCAGCCAGACGTAAGTCTGCCCGCGCACGGTTGCCATGACGAAAGCACTATATCGTTGGGTTCTCACACCCAGTCCCAAGTACGTTATCCCTGAGGCATTTCCCCAGCAACAGAGCAGCTTCCACACGGCTCGTAGGATAATTCCCAAGCCGATCCAACTGAAGCCTTTGGTTTGAGTTGATGAAAAGTCGTACGCCTCGAGGGCCTCTTCGCGGGCATGCCCGCTCCCACAGGAATGTCGCCAGCCCCAGGCCAGTGCTGTACCTGTGGGAGCGGGCGCGCCCGCGAAGAGGCCGGCACAGCAACGCATAAGCTTCTGCCATATTCAGAAACCATCAGCCACCCGGTGGCCTCCGCTTCAGCCACTACCTTTCAAAAGGAGGTTCAATTTCAAGGAAGATCACAATGCCATTAGCCGAATCCCACCGACTGCGTCGTGGGCGCTACTCCGAGCCAGGCAGGCTCTACCTGCTGACTACCATCACGCACAAACGAAAACCACTGTTTCATGACTTCGACAATGCTCGCCTGGTGGTCAAACATCTGCGGGTTTCAAATGACATTCAGGATTGCCATTCTTTGGCCTGGGTAGTGATGCCGGACCACCTGCATTGGCTGGTCGAGCTGAAGGATGTGGCATTGGGAACGTTGATGCGCAAGTTCAAATCACGCACGGCCATTGCGTTGCGCAAGGCAGGTGTCAGGCACAAACCGATCTGGCAACCCGGTTACCATGACCATGCGCTGCGACGGGAAGAATGTGTGGTGCATGTAGCCCGGTACATTGTTGCCAATCCCTTGAGGGCTGGATTGGTCAGGAGTGTCAGGGACTATCCACACTGGGATGCGGTATGGCTTTGAGTCGGCGTTGGGGCCTTCGCGGGCTTGCCCGCTCCCACAGGGATTCCCACATGCCGAAGGTTTTGGTGCCCCTGTCCCACAGGGATCACCACAAGCCTGAAGGCTGTGATGTCCTTGTGGGAGCGGGCAAGCCCGCGAAAGGGCCGGATCAGACCGACGCAGCCACCTGCGCCGGGCGCTTGACCTGTGGCTGCGAAGCATTCGCCGCAGCGCCCTCTTCGATCGCCTGCTGAATCGCCTTGCGACGACGCTCTTCGGCCTGGCGGCTGAAGTACCAGACGAAGAAGGTCACCAGCGACACCGACAGCAGGATCAGGCTTGCCACGGCGTTGATCTCCGGCTTCACGCCCAGGCGCACTGCCGAGAACACTTCCATCGGCAAGGTGGTAGAACCAGGGCCTGACACGAAGCTGGCCAGCACCAGGTCATCCAGCGACAGGGCGAACGACATCATGCCGCCCGCCGCCAGCGACGGCGCGATCATCGGGATGGTGATCAGGAAGAACACCTTCCACGGCTTGGCACCCAGGTCCATCGCCGCTTCCTCGATCGACAAGTCCAGCTCACGCAGGCGTGCCGACACCACCACTGCCACATACGCGGCACAGAACGTGGTATGGGCGATCCAGATGGTGACGATGCCGCGCTCCTGCGGCCAGCCAATCATCTGCGCCATGGCCACGAACAGCAGCAACAGCGACAGGCCGGTGATCACCTCGGGCATTACCAGCGGCGCGGTGACCAGGCCACCGAACAGCGTACGGCCCTTGAAGCGGGTAACCCGGGTCAGCACGAACGCCGCCAAGGTACCCAGCGCCACGGCTGCCACCGCCGTGTAGCAGGCGATTTCCAGCGAACGCATCACCGAACCCATCAACTGGGTGTTGTCGAGCAGGCCGACGTACCACTTCACCGACCAGCCACCCCATACCGTCACCAGCTTGGAGGCGTTGAACGAGTAGATCACCAAAATCAGCATTGGCAGGTAGATGAACAGCAAGCCGAGCACCAGCATCAGCTTGGAGAAACTGAAGCGTTTCATGCGCGGCCCTCCATCTCTTTGGCCTGGCTGCGGTTGAACAGCAGGATCGGCACGATCAGGATCGCCAGCATCACTACCGCCAAGGCAGATGCCACCGGCCAGTCACGGTTGTTGAAGAACTCTTGCCACAGCACCTTGCCGATCATCAGGGTTTCCGGGCCGCCGAGCAGTTCAGGGATCACGAACTCACCCACCACCGGGATGAACACCAGCATGCAGCCGGCGATGATGCCGTTTTTCGACAGCGGCACGGTGATCTTCCAGAAGCTGTTGAAGGTGCTCGAACCCAGGTCCGAAGCGGCCTCGAGCAGGCTCGGGTCGTGCTTCACCAGGTTGGCGAACAGCGGCAGGATCATGAACGGCAGGTATGAATAGACCACACCGATGTACACCGCCAGGTTGGTGTTGAGGATCTGCAGCGGCTGGTCGATCAACCCGGTCCACAGCAGGAAGCCGTTGAGCAGGCCGTTGTTGCTGAGAATGCCCATCCAGGCATAGACGCGGATCAGGATCGCGGTCCAGGTCGGCATCATGATCAGCAACAGCAAGACCGTCTGGGTTTCCTTCTTGGCGTTGGCAATCGCATAGGCCATCGGGTAGCCGATCAGCAGGCACAGCAGGGTGCTGAAGAAGGCCATCTTCAGCGAGCCCAGGTAGGCCGAGATATACAGCTCATCCTCGGTCAACAGGCCATAGTTGGCCAGGTTGAGCACCAGCTGCAGCTTGTCTTCGACGTAGCTGTAGATCTCGGTATACGGCGGGATCGCCACGTCGGCTTCGGCGAAGCTGATCTTCAGCACGATGAAGAACGGCAGCATGAAGAACAGGAACAGCCAGATGAACGGCACGCCGATCACCAGGTGCCGCCCCTCCGGGGTAATACGCTGGAAGGCTCGCTTGAGCTTGCGCAGTTTCATGACCGCAGTACCACGCCGCTGTCGTCTTCCCACCACACGTACACTTCATCGCCCCAGGTCGGGCGCGTGCCCTGGCGCTCTGCGTTGGCGACGAACGACTGGACGACCTTGCCGCTCGGCAACTCGACGTAGAACACCGAGTGCCCACCCAGGTAGGCAATGTCGTGAACCTTGCCACGCGACCAGTTGTGCTCGCAGGTCGGTTGCTGGGTGGTGACCAGCATCTTTTCCGGGCGCAGGGCGTAGGTGATGTGCTTGTCTTCTACCGAAGTGGTGATGCCGTGGCCGACATAGATCTTGCGCTCCAGCTCCGGGCTGGCAATGATCGCGTGGCCTTCGGCGTCGTCGACCACTTCACCTTCGAACAGGTTGACGTTGCCGATGAACTCGCACACCAGGCGGCTGGTAGGCGTCTCGTAGATATCCACCGGCGAGCCGATCTGGGCGATCCAGCCCAGATGCATGATGGCGATACGCTGGGCCATGGTCATGGCCTCTTCCTGGTCGTGGGTCACCATCACGCAGGTCACGCCCACGCGTTCGATGATCTCCACCAGTTCCAGCTGCATCTGCGAACGCAGTTTCTTGTCCAGCGCACCCATCGGCTCGTCGAGCAGCAGCAGCTTGGGGCGCTTGGCCAGCGAGCGGGCCAGGGCCACGCGCTGGCGCTGACCGCCGGACAGCTGGTGCGGCTTGCGCTTGGCATACTGTGTCATGTGCACCAGCTTGAGCATCTCGGCCACACGGGCCTCGATCTCTGCCTTGGGCATCTTGTCCTGCTGCAGGCCGAAGGCAATGTTCTGCGCCACGGTCATGTGCGGGAACAGCGCGTAGGACTGGAACATCATGTTGATCGGCCGCTCGTAGGGCGGCATGTCGGTGATGTCGACGCCATCGAGGAAGATCCGCCCTTCGGTCGGGCGCTCGAAGCCGGCCAGCATGCGCAGCAAGGTGGACTTGCCGGAACCGGAGCCACCCAGCAGGGCGAAGATCTCGCCCTTGCGGATTTCCAGGGACACATCGTCCACGGCTACCGTTTCGTCGAACTTTTTCGTGACCCGGTCGATCTTGACCAGCACCTGCTTGGGTTGCTGGCCACCCTCGAGGGCTTTTTTATAGGCACCGGAGGCAACTGCCATGAGTGAAACTCCCAACAAGATTTTTTTGCCCGCGAGCCCTGTTCTACAGGTGCCGCCACGGGCCTGGATTTTTACTTGCCCGACTTGACCTTGGTCCAGCTACGGGTCATCAGCCGTTGCACCTTGGGTGGCAACTCTGAATTCACGAACATCTTGTTCAGCACTTCCTGCGGTGGGTAAACCGCGGCGTCAGTCCTCACGGCCTGGTCCATCAGGTCGCCAGCCTTGGGGTTCGGGTTGGCGTAACCGACGTAATCACTGACCTGGGCGATAACCTCAGGCTTCAGCAAATAGTTGATGAAGGCATGCGCCTCTTTGACGTTTTTGGCGTCCTTGGGAATCGCCAGCACATCGAACCAGAGGTTGCCGCCTTCCTTGGGAATTGCGTAGGCCAGGTTCACGCCCTTCTTCGCTTCTTCGGCGCGCGCCTTGGCCTGGAACACATCACCCGAGAAACCTGCCGCGACGCAGATGTCGCCGTTGGCCAGGTCGGTGATGTACTTGGACGAGTGGAAGTAGGTCACGTACGGGCGTACCGCCAGCAGCTTTTTCTCGGCGGCCTGGTAGTCCTTGGCGTTGGTGCTGTTGGGGTCCAGCCCCATGTAGTTGAGCACCGCCGGCAGCATCTCGTCCGCCGAGTCGAGGAAGGCCACGCCGCACTTGGCGAGCTTCTTCATGTTCTCGGGCTCGAACAGCACTGCCCAGGAGTCGATGGAGTCCACGCCCAGCGCGGCCTTCACCTTGTCGACGTTGTAACCGATGCCATTTGTGCCCCACAGGTAAGGCACGGCGTACTGGTTGCCCGGGTCGTTCCTTTCCAGGCGCTTCATCAGCGCCGGGTCCAGGTTGGAATAGTTGGGCAGCAGGTTCTTGTCGAGCTTCTGGAACGCGCCCGCCTTGATCTGCTTGCCGAGGAAATGGTTGGATGGCACTACCACGTCATAGCCGGTGTTGCCGGCCAGCAGCTTGCCTTCCAGGGTTTCGTTGGAGTCGAACACGTCTTGCACGGGTTTGATGCCCGTGGTTTTCTCGAAGTCCGCGAGTGTGGTCGGGCCGACGTAGTCGGACCAGTTGTAGAAGTGCACCGTAGGCGCCGCTTGGACGCTGCATGCCAGCGTCAGGCCCGCTCCAGCCATCAAGGCCTTGCGGAATACAGAAATGGACAAGTGGGTGGTCCTCACAATCAGTGCCTGGGTAGCGACAGTGCTGCCGCACACGCAAAACCGGCGCGCAACTTACCTTCGCAGCTTCGATGCCGCAATCATCAATTGCCTTTCACTGGCTCTGGGCCGGGGTTCCCCGGCCCAGAGGTACCGCATCGGGCTTATTTGCCCGACTTGATCTTGGTCCAGCTGCGGGTGATCACACGCTGGGCAGACGCTTCAGGCGCAGCGATCGCGTACAGTTGCTTCTTCACTTCCGCTGGCGGATAGATGCTCGGATCGCTGGTGATTTCCTTGTCCACGAACTGGGTGGCGGCAGCGTTGCCGTTCGGGAAGCGCACGGCGTTGGTGATCTCGGCCATGATTTCCGGCTGCATCAGGAAGTTCATGAACTGGTAGGCAGCGTCTTTATGCTCGGCATCCTTGGGGATGGCGACCATGTCGTAGAAGGTACCGGCACCTTCCTTCGGAATGACGTAGTCCACTTTTACCTTGTCGCCGGCTTCGTGGGCTCGGGCCTTGGACTGCTCCAGGTCACCCGAGTAACCGACAGCTACGCAGATGTTGCCGTTGGCCATGTCGCCGATGTACTTGGACGAGTGGAAGTAGGTGATCGAAGGACGGATCTTGAGGAACAGGTCCTCGGCGGCCTTCAGGTCTTCCTTCTTGGTGCTGTTGGGCGGCAGGCCCAGGTAGTGCAGCGCAGCCGGCAGCATTTCGGTCGGGGCATCCAGGAAGCTCACGCCGCAGCTCTTGAGCTTGGCGATGTTCTCAGGCTTGAACACCACGTCCCACGAGTCGATCTTGTCCACGCCCAGCGCGGCCTTGACCTTCTCCGGGTTGTAGCCGATGCCGATCGAGCCCCACATGTAAGGGAAGGCGTGCTTGTTGTCCTTGTCGCTGGCATCGCCAACGGCCTTGAGCAGGTCAGGGTCGAGGTTCTTCCAGTTCGACAGTTTGGAGCGGTCCAGTTCCTCGTACACGCCAGCCTTTATCTGCTTGGCCAGGAAGTTGTTCGAAGGCACGACGATGTCATAGCCCGACTTGCCTGCCAGCAGCTTGGCTTCGAGGGTTTCGTTGCTGTCGAAGACGTCGTACTTGACCTTGATGCCCGACTGCTTCTCGAACTTGGCGATGGTGTCCGGAGCGATGTAGTCCGACCAGTTGTAGACGTTCAACACCTTGTCTTCAGCCTGAACAGCGGTAGCCATGGCACCCATCAGGGCGGCGGCCAGCAACGTCTTGCCCATTTTATTCATGCGTAATGCTCCAGAATTTTTTATTTAGCCATCTGTTCAGCAGCCAGGACCTACGGTGCAGAGCGCGCGGCGACTGAAACAGTCGCTAGTCTGGCAAGTTACAAGGCTCTGTATCAAGGAAAGCAGGGCCTTGTAACGACTTAATGTCACATCGCTAGCCTAGCAAACTGTCAACGAATCGCTTCAAGCGTCAGGTCCAGGCATTTGCGTGCCTTTTCCACCAGTTCGTCGATCTCTGCATGGCTGATGACCAGCGGTGGCGCAATGATCATGGTGTCACCCACCGCGCGCATGATCAGGCCGTTGTCGAAGCAGAAGGTGCGGCAGATCATGCCAACGTCCTTGCCTTCGTAACGGCTGCGGGTGGCTTTGTCCTTGACCAGCTCGATAGCGCCGAGCAGGCCCAGACCGCGTACTTCGCCCACCAGAGGATGGTCCTGCAGTTCACGCAAACGCTTTTGCAAATACGGTGCCGCTTCTGTGCGCGCCTTCTCGACGATTTTCTCGTCACGCAGGATGCGCAGGTTTTCCAGGCCTACGGCGGCCGCTACCGGGTGGCCCGAATAGGTGAAGCCGTGATTGAAGTCGCCGCCTTGGCTGAGTACCTGGGCCACGGTGTCACGCACGATCACACCGCCCATGGGGATGTAACCGGAAGTCAGACCCTTGGCGATGGTCATCAGGTCGGGCTTGAGGTCGTAGTAGTCAGAGCCGAACCACTCGCCGGTACGGCCGAACCCGCAGATCACTTCGTCGGCGACGAACAGGATGTCGTACTTGGCGAGGATCTCCTTCACCTTCGGCCAGTAGGTTTCCGGCGGGATGATCACGCCGCCGGCGCCCTGGATCGGCTCGGCGATGAAGGCGGCGACATTGTCTTCGCCGACTTCGAGGATTTTCTGCTCCAGCTGCTCGGCCGCCCACACCCCGAACTCATCCGGGGTCATGTCGCCGCCTTCGCCGAACCAGTAAGGCTGCGGGATATGCACGATGCCCGGGATCGGCAGGCCACCCTGCTCGTGCATGCCGCTCATGCCGCCCAGGCTGGCGCCAGCCACGGTGGAGCCGTGGTAGCCGTTGATGCGGCCGATGATGGTCTGCTTCTGTGGCTTGCCTTTCAGCGCCCAGTAATGGCGGACCATGCGCAGCACGGTGTCGTTGCCTTCCGAGCCGGAGCCGGTGAAGAACACATGGGTCATGCCTTGCGGCGCCACGTCGGAGATTGCCTTGGCCAGTTCCAGCGCAGGCGGGTGGGCAGTCTGGAAGAACAGGTTGTAGTACGGCAGCTCGCGCATCTGCTTTTCTGCCGCCTGCACCAGTTCTTCACGGCCATAACCCACTGCCACGCACCACAGGCCAGCCATGCCGTCGAGGATCTTGTGCCCCTCGCTATCCCACAAATGCACACCCTGGGCCTTGGTGATGATGCGCGGCCCCTTCTCCTTCAGCTGCTTGTAGTCACTGAAGGGCGCGAGGTGGTGCTCCCCGCTCAGGGTTTGCCATTCACGGGTTTGCGGGTTGTTGACGCTCATGTGCTTCTCCGTTGTTCGACAGCCGCGTCCTGCGGCACCAAGTTGATCAGACAGCAAACAGCAGGAACTCACGCTCCCAGGAACTGATGACTCGCTTGAAGTTCTCGTGCTCGGCGCGCTTGGTGGCGACGTAGCCGGTAATGAACTTCTTGCCCAGGTACTGCACCAGTGCACGGCTGTTTTCCATGCGTTCCAGGGCATCTTCGATGGTCAATGGCAGGCGCAGGTTGCGGCGTTCGTAGCCACGGCCCTGCACCGGCGCGCTGGCATCGATGCCTTCGACCATGCCGATGTAGCCACACAGCAGGCTGGCGGCGATGGCCAGGTAAGGGTTGGCGTCGGCGCCCGGCAGGCGGTTCTCGACCCGGCGGCTTTGCGGGCCGGCGTCCGGCACGCGCAGGCCGACGGTACGGTTTTCCTCGCCCCATTCCACGTTCACCGGTGCCGAGGTGTCGGGCAGGAAGCGGCGGAACGAGTTGACGTTGGGGGCGAACAGCGGCAACGCCTCGGGGATGAACTTCTGCAAACCACCAATGTGGTGCAGGAACAGTTCGCTCATGCTGCCGTCGTCGTTGCTGAAGATGTTCTTGCCGGTGGTCACGTCGACCACGCTCTGGTGCAGGTGCATGGCACTGCCTGGCTCGCCGGTCATGGGCTTGGCCATGAAGGTGGCGGCCACATTGTGCTTGAGCGCGGCCTCGCGCATGGTGCGCTTGAACACCAGGATCTGGTCGGCCAGGTGCAGGGCGTTGCCATGACGGAAATTGATCTCCATCTGCGCCGTGCCGTCTTCATGGATCAGCGTGTCGAGGTCCAGCTGCTGCAGTTCGCACCAGTCGTAGACGTCTTCGAACAGCGGGTCGAATTCGTTGGCGGCTTCGATCGAGAACGACTGACGGCCGGTTTCCGGGCGGCCCGAACGGCCTACCGGGGGCTGCAACGGGAAGTCCGGGTCTTCGCTGCGCTTGGTCAGATAGAACTCCATCTCCGGCGCGACGATCGGCTGCCAGCCCTTGTCGGCGTAAAGCTTGAGGACTTTCTTCAGCACGTTGCGCGGCGACAGCTCGACCGGGTTGCCCTTCTTGTCATAGGTGTCGTGGATCACTTGGGCGGTCGGCTCGATGGCCCATGGCACAAGGAACACGGCGTTCTCGTCGGGGCGGCAGATCATGTCGATATCCGCCGGGTCCAGCAGTTCGTAATAGATGTCGTCATCGACATAGTCGCCGGTCACGGTCTGCAGCAGCACGCTCTCGGGCAGGCGCATGCCTTTTTCGGCGATGAACTTGTTGGTAGGCGAAATCTTGCCGCGCGTGATGCCGGTCAGGTCACTGATCATGCATTCGACTTCGGTGATCTTGTGCTCTTTCAACCAATCGGTGAGCTGGTCGAGGTTGTTACTCATAAATACCTCAGGAGGTAAGGTGGTCCGCGCACTGATTCTGGATGGAGTACATTGCTAAAGCAAAAACCCCCGCGCAGAGCCACAGTGGATACACTGAAAACAGGTGCGTCCGTAATGAGTTCGAAGGGCAGGAAGACGAAACGAAGGGCGGCAAGCCGCTACGAGGGCAGGTCCGGGAGCGCCAAACGTCAATTATTGCGGCCAGGGCGGCCACGCCATCGACGAAGCTTGCAAAAATGACGGATGTACCCGATGGCACCGCGCAGGCAGTGCTTTCAGGTCTCGGCAAGCGGACCATGTGACCCTCGTATTATTGTGTTCTGGGTTGAGACCGAGCTTAGCCTTGTTCATTTTTTTACACAACACCTCCGTAAAAAATAAAACACGGTTGGTCGGAGATAGCCCTTTGCGCGGGAAATAGCGGATAATGGCTTGCCCCGAGATGCAGCAAATCTGCCGTCGATGTGCCATTTCAGGGCATCATGGGGTTGGCTTGACATCAGTTTGTCTTTTCGATTGACTGGTCTTGCAAGCCCCCCTTGATTGATATTTTTAACAACAAAGGTGTTGCATCATGTCGGTACCCCCGCGTGCCGTTCAGCTTAACGAAGCGAACGCGTTCCTTAAGGAACATCCTGAGGTTCTCTACGTTGACCTTCTGATTGCAGATATGAATGGTGTGGTGCGTGGCAAGCGCATAGAGCGCACCAGCCTCCACAAGGTTTACGAGAAAGGCATCAACCTGCCTGCCTCCCTCTTCGCCCTGGACATCAACGGTTCCACCGTTGAAAGCACCGGGCTGGGCCTGGACATCGGCGATGCTGACCGCATCTGCTACCCGATCCCCGGCACCCTCTCCAACGAACCCTGGCAGAAGCGCCCGACCGCCCAGCTGCTGATGACCATGCACGAGCTCGAAGGTGAGCCATTCTTCGCCGACCCGCGTGAAGTGCTGCGCCAGGTGGTCGACAAGTTCACCGAGATGGGCCTGACCATCTGCGCCGCGTTCGAGCTTGAGTTCTACCTGATCGACCAGGAGAACGTGAACGGCCGCCCGCAGCCACCGCGCTCGCCAATTTCGGGCAAGCGCCCACAGTCGACCCAGGTGTACCTGATCGACGACCTCGACGAATATGCAGACTGCCTGCAGGACATCCTGGAAGGCGCGAAGGAGCAAGGCATCCCGGCCGACGCCATCGTCAAGGAAAGCGCCCCGGCGCAATTCGAAGTCAACCTGCACCACGTGGCCGACCCGCTCAAGGCCTGCGACTACGCGGTACTGCTCAAGCGGTTGATCAAGAACATCGCCTACGACCATGAAATGGACACCACCTTCATGGCCAAGCCCTACCCGGGCCAGGCAGGCAATGGCCTGCATGTACACATTTCCGTGCTGGACAAAGATGGCAACAACATCTTCACCAGCGAGGATCCCGAGCAGAACGCCGCGCTACGTCACGCTGTCGGCGGTGTGCTCGAGACCCTGCCCGCGTCCATGGCGTTCCTTTGCCCGAACGTCAACTCGTACCGCCGCTTCGGCGCGCAGTTCTATGTACCGAACGCGCCAAGCTGGGGCCTGGACAACCGCACCGTGGCCCTGCGCGTGCCGACCGGCTCGCCGGACGCCGTGCGCATCGAGCACCGCGTGGCCGGTGCCGACGCCAACCCGTACCTGATGATGGCCGCTGTACTGGCCGGTGTGCACCATGGCCTGACCAACAAGGTCGAGCCGGGTGAGCCGATCGAAGGCAACTCGTACGAGCAGCTGGAGCAGAGCCTGCCGAACAACCTGCGCGATGCCCTGCGCGAGCTGGACGACAGCGAGATCCTGAACAAGTACATCGATCCGAAGTACATCGACATCTTCGTCGCGTGCAAGGAGAGCGAGCTGGAGGAGTTCGAGCACTCGATCTCCGACCTTGAGTACAACTGGTACCTGCACACCGTGTAAACGAAAACGCCGCCCACAAGGGCGGCGTTTTTGTTTCGAGATCGGTGTCGCCTGCTTCGCGGGCTTGCCCGCTCCCACAGGGTAATCACAAGGTCTGAAGCCTACGGTGTACCTGTGGGAGCGGGCGAGCCCGCGAAGAGGCCGGTACAGGCTTACAAGGGCTTCTCGAAGATCTTCGAATTGCGCTGGTAGTTGTACAGCGAAGCCCGCGCCGCTGGCAGCCGCTCGACCCCGCTCGGCGCAAACCCGCGTTCGCGGAACCAGTGCGCGGTACGCGTCGTCAGCACGAACAGGGTGTTCAGCCCCAGCTGTCGCGCCCGGCTTTCGATGCGCTCCAGCAGCTCGTCACCACGCCCGCCATGGCGGTACTCCGGGTTCACCGCCAGGCACGCCAGTTCGCCGGCGTCGGAGTCGGCAATCGGATACAACGCCGCACAGGCGATGATCATGCCTTCGCGCTCGACCACGCTGAACTGCTCGATCTCCCGCTCCAGCACCTCACGCGAACGGCGCACCAGGATGCCCTGCTCTTCCAGCGGGCTGATCAGTTCCAGCAAACCTCCCACGTCCTCGATGGTCGCCTCGCGCACCACTTCGAACTGCTCCTGTGACACCAATGTGCCACCACCGCCACGGGTGAACAGCTCGGTCAGCAAGGCGCCGTCCTCGGCATAGCTGACGATATGGCTGCGTGCCACGCCGCCTTTGCAGGCTTCGGCCGCGGCATCCAGCAATTCGCCCTGGTAATCGCTGCCCAGGCGCTGCAGATGCGGGGCAACCTGCTGCGGGCGCAGCTCACGCACCAGCTTGCCATCGGCATCCAGCAGGCCTGGCTCGGCACCGAACAGCAGCAACTTGTCGGCCCCCAGTTCGATGGCGGCGCGGGTGGCCACGTCTTCGCAGGCCAGGTTGAAGATTTCACCCGTGGGCGAGTAGCCCAGCGGCGACAACAGCACGATGGAGCGCTCGTCTAGCAGGCGGCTGATGCCCTTGCGGTCGACCCGGCGCACCTCGCCGGTATGGTGGTAGTCCACACCTTCGAGCACACCGATCGGCCGCGCCGTGACCAGGTTGCCGGACGCCACGCGCAGGCGCGAGCCCTGCATGGGCGAAGCGGCGATGTCCATCGACAGGCGTGCCTCGATGGCCAGGCGCAGGGCGCCGACGGCATCGATCACGCAATCCAGGGTGGCGGCATCGGTGATACGCAAGCCCCGGTGGTAGTGCGGGGTCAGGCCGCGATCAGCCAGGCGGCTTTCGATCTGCGGGCGCGAGCCATGCACCAGTACCAGGCGCACGCCCAGGCTGTGCAGCAGCACCAGGTCGTGGACGATGTTGCCGAAATTAGGGTGTTCCACCCCATCGCCAGGGAGCATGACCACGAAGGTGCAGTCGCGATGGGCATTGATATACGGGGAGGCATGACGCAGCCAGTTGACGTAGTCGGGCATGACAGGGCCTGTGGATAAGTGGACGGAGAACGGCGATACAGGGGGCGTTCAGGATCATCGTCGGAACAGGCTTGCGGTCACGCGCGGTCTCCTCTAGGCAGGAACGAAACAGTTCGGTTGACGTTTAGTCCAGGCAATAGTGCCGGATCAGGTCACGCAATAGACGCACGGTAGGCTCGATTCGTGACATTTCCAGGTATTCGCCGGGCTGGTGGGCACAGGCGATGTCGCCGGGGCCCAGCACGATGGTCTGGCAACCCAGTTGCTGAAGATAAGGCGCTTCGGTGCCGAACGCCACCGCTTCGGCGCGATGGCCGGTCAGGCGCTCCGCCACTTGCACAAGCTCGGCGTCGGCGGCCTGTTCGAATGGAGGCACCTCCGGGAACAGCGGCGCATAGTCGATGCGCACCTCAAAGCGCTCTGCCACCGGCACCAGCTTGGCGCGGATGGCTGCGCGCAGTTGCTCCACGTCCATGCCTGGCAGCGGGCGCAGGTCGAATTCCAGGGCGCACTGGCCGCAGATACGGTTGGGGTTGTCACCGCCGTGGATGCAGCCGAAGTTCATGGTCGGGGTCGGTACGGTGAATTGCGGGTTGCGGTAGGTTTGCTGCCATTGCTGGCGCAGGCCCATCAGCTCGCCCATCACCGCGTGCATGGCCTCCATGGCGCTGCGGCCCAGGCTTGGGTCCGAGGAGTGGCCGCTGCGCCCGAGGATGTCGATGCGGTCCATGAGGATGCCCTTGTGCATGCGGATCGGCCGCAGCCCGGTGGGCTCGCCGATCACCGCCGCACGGCCGAGCGGCTGGCCGGCCTCGGCCAAGGCGCGGGCGCCGGACATGGAGCTTTCTTCGTCACAGGTGGCGAGGATCAGCAGCGGTTGCTTGAAATCGTGCTCCAGCAGCGGGATGACCGCCTCGATGACCAGGGCGAAGAAGCCTTTCATGTCGCAGCTGCCCAGGCCGACCCAGCGGCCATCGGTTTCGGTGAGCTTCAGCGGGTCGCTGGCCCACAGCTGTTCGTCATAGGGTACGGTGTCACTGTGCCCCGCCAGCACCAGGCCCCCCGGGCCGGTGCCACGGCTGGCCAGCAGGTTGAACTTGCCGGGGCTGACCTGCTGGATGTCGCACTTGAAACCCAGGTCGCCCAGCCAGCCGGCCAGCAGGTCGATGACCTGGCGGTTGGACTGGTCCAGCACAGGTTGGGTGCAACTGACCGAGGGCGCGGCGATCAGGGCGGCGAACTGGTCTTTCAGCGTCGGCAACGGCATGCGCGTACTCCTCGGAAGCGTTGCCCATCATAGCAATGCCGTCCAACCGTGTGGGCCTCTTCGCGGGTAAACCCGCTCCCACAGGGAAAGCGCCACACCTGAGGGCAGCACAGAAACTGTGGGAGCGGGTTCACCCGCGAAGAAGGCCACCACGATCCAACAGACGAGAGCCGACTCCTGTAGACTGCTGGGCAACCACGCCCCCTCCTTCGAGCCTGTGATGCACAAAGAAACCGAACTCAAGCTCCGCGCCAGCCGCGAGACCCTTGCCGCCCTGCGCGAGCACCCTCTGCTGAAAAAGCGCAACAAGTCCGGCTGGCAGACCCGCGAACTGCTCAACCAGTACTTCGACACCCCCGAGCGCGAGCTCTCCGCCGCCCGTGTCGCTCTGCGCCTGCGCCGCGATGGCGAGGCCATCATCCAGACCCTCAAGTGCCGCGGCACCAGCGTGGCCGGCCTGTCCGAGCGCAACGAGCACGAATGGCAACTGGACAAGGTCAAGCTCGACTTGAAGAAGCTCGACGACAGCTGCTGGCCCGCGCAACTGGCCAACCTGGACAAAAAGACCATCAAGCCGCTGTTCACCACCGACTTCAGCCGTGAATACGCCGAAATCGCCTGGGGTCGCGGCAAGAGCAAGGTGGTGATCGAGGCAGCGCTGGACCAGGGTTTCGTGATCGCCGGCAAGCGCAAGGAAGAGATCTGCGAGCTGGAGCTGGAACTGCGTGAAGGCGAGCCACAGGCTCTGCTGGAGCTGGCTGCCGAGCTTGCCGCCAGCCTGCCGCTGATGCCATGCGACATCAGCAAGGCCGAGCGTGGCTACCGCCTGCTGGAGCCGGACAGCTACGAGCTGGGCCTGCCGCACACCGAACTGGAAGCCGAAATGGCCGTGGACGACGCCTACGCCGCACTGGCCTGGCAACTGCTGGGCAGCAGCCAGCGCCTGGCCGAACAATACCGCCACAACGGCCACTGGCGCCTGCTGCAGGACTGGGTCGAGTGCCTGAGCGAGCTGCGTGCCATTACCGCCAGCCTGGGCCAGGCCGCGCCGCGCGCCACCACCCGCGATCTGCGCAGCAGCCTCGACGCCCTGCTCGAAGACTGGCGCCCGCTGGTGCAGGCCGGCAACGAAGACGAAGATATCCGTCGCGCCGCCCCCGAGCAGTTCGCCGAAGAGCTGGAGGACGTGCGCTGGGGCCAGTTCTCGCTGGAAACTTCACGCTGGTTGCTGGCCCGTGCCTGGACCGTGGAGCGCAAAGGCCGTGGCGAGCGCCAGGGCAAGGCGCAGCTGGCAAGCTGGCTGGCGCACCTGTTGGGCGAAGAAGGCCGAGCGTTGAAGCTGCCGTTGTACACCCAGCGTCCGGAAGACCTGGCCGAGCAACTGCCGCGCATCGAGCAACTGCTGGCCTGGCTGCACCATGCCCGTCAGGTGCTGGAAGCGCCGCAGATGGACCGCCTGTATGGCGACCTGAAGAAGCTGCATGAGCTGGCTGAACAGCCGATCAGCGATGAAGTGCTGGAAGCGCGTATCGAACAGGCTCGGGCGGTGGACCAGAGCCGCGGTTGGAAGCACCTGCTCAAGGCGTGATACCGAGTCGCCTGCTTCGCAGCGCAAGGCTGCTCCTACAGGTCACCGATATCCCTGTAGAAGCAGCCTTTTGCTGCGAAAGCCTCATCACGAAAGTGGCAGGCTGGTGGTGGACTTGATCTCCGACAGCGCCACGATCGAGTTCACCTCCTGTATCCCCGGCACGTTCGACAGTTTTTCGAAGAAGAACCGTTCATAAGCCTCGATATCCGGGGTGACGATGCGCAACAGAAAGTCCACCGACCCCATCAGCACATAACACTCCAATACCTCCGGAAACCCGCGGATTGCGTCGGTGAACTCGTTGAAGTTGGAGCGCCCGTGAGCGTTCAGTTTCACCTCGGCGAATATCTGCGTGTTCAGGCCGACCTTCTTGCGGTCCAGCAAGGTCACCTGCCCGCGAATCACTCCCTCCTCCTTCAACCGCTGGATACGCCGCCAGCACGGCGATTGCGACAGCCCCACTCGCTCGGCGATCTGCGCACTGGACAGCGAAGCGTCCTCCTGAAGCAGCTCGAGGATACGGCGATCATAGGCGTCCAGCTCGCTGCGCATAAATAATTCTCCTGAAAAGGATTTAATGACTAGAACAATTCGCCAGTACAGCGAAACGATCAAATCATAGCGAAAAAATACCACCGCCAACGTGCAAGAATTTCTCCTACATTTGCGGAGATCAGCATGAACGCACAGCCCCGTACCGACGCCTGGGCCGCCAGCAGCGCCCACAGCACCGTGCACTATCGCCTACAGGCCGAGGCCGAGCCTGACAGCCTGTGCCGGGTGCTCAATCTGTTTGCCCTGCAGTTCCTGACCCCGCACAGCGTGCAGGTGAGCCAGCAGGATGACTGGCTGGATATCGAGGTCGGCATCGGCGGCCTGAGTTGGCACCGGGCCGAGGTGATTGCGCAGAAACTGCGTAACCTGGTGTGTGTGGGTGAGGTGAGCCTGAGCAACTTGCAGCGGGTGGAGCTGGCGGTGGTCTGAGCCATGCTCGGTGCTTGTGCCGGCCTCTTCGCGGGTAAACCCGCTCCCACAGGTACTGCAAAACTTTCAGGTTTGTGCGGTCCTGTGGGAGCGGGTTTACCCGCGAAGAGGCCGGCACAGGCACTGCAAGATTCCGAAACCTTTCACCCTCGGTAACCCTCCCTCGCCCGGCTAGCCTTGAGCAGGACTCCCCTATCAGGCACGGACGCCAACCATGCATACCCCCGACAACGCGGCACTCGATCTCAAGCACGTGCTCCAGGCCCTGCTCGCCGACCAGCACCTGCACGCCAACGACACCCTGCAGGTCCTCGAGCATGCCGTCACCCACCCCACCGCACACCCGCTGGAACAGATCGCTGCCTGCGCCCTGGAAGACCGCGAACATCCTGGCCAGCTCTTGGACCTGGACCGACTCTGCCAATGGCTGGCCAACAAGGTCGGCCAGCCCTACCTGCGCATTGACCCGCTGCAACTGGACCTGCCCCAGATCGCCGGCCTGATTTCCCCGGCCTTCGCCCAGCGCCACGGCATCCTTATCGTCGCCGCCGATGCGTCCAGCGTCACCGTCGCCAGCGCCCAGCCCTACCAGGATGACTGGCTGGCCGACCTCACCCGCAGCCTGGGCCGGCCGGTCCGTCGCGTGCTGGCCAACCCGCAGCAGGTCCGCCAGGCAGGGCAGTCGTTTCATCGCCTGGCCCAATCGGTAAAAGGCGCGCAACACCAGCAGTCAGCCAGCCTGGGCGAACTCGAACAGCTGCTGGAGCTTGGCAAGCGCCAGGCCGAGGCCAGTGCCGACGACGCGCACATCGTGCATATCGTCGACTGGCTGCTGCAGTACGCCATCGAGCAACGCGCCAGCGATATCCACCTGGAACCACGCCGCGAGCAGGGCCAGCTGCGCTACCGTATCGACGGCCTGCTGCACAACGTCTATGCCTTCCCCGCCGGGGTGACCCTGGCGCTGGTCAGCCGCTTGAAACACCTGGGGCGCATGGACGTCGCGGAAAAGCGCCGACCGCAGGATGGCCGGCTGCAAAGCCGCCTGCCTGGCGGCGGCGAGGTGGAACTGCGGCTGTCGACCTTGCCGACCCCGTTCGGCGAAAAACTGGTGCTGCGCCTGTTCGACCCGCAACAGCTGCAAGAAGGCTTCGACCGGCTGGGCCTGGATGGGCCGCAACTGGATCAGTGGCAAGGCCTGCTACGCCAGCGCCAGGGCATCATCCTGGTCACTGGTCCCACCGGGTCCGGCAAGACCAGCACGCTGTACGCCAGCCTCAAGCTGCTGGCCACGCCGCAGGTCAACCTGTGCACTATCGAAGACCCGATCGAGCGCCTGGACCCCGCCTTCAACCAGTTGCAGGTGCAGCCCGCCCTGGACCTGGGTTTCGCCAACGGTGTGCGGGCCATGCTGCGCCAGGACCCGGACATCATCATGATCGGCGAAATCCGTGACCGCGAGACTGCCCTGGTGGCGGTGCAGGCTGCCCTGACCGGGCACCTGGTGCTGTCGACCCTGCATACCAACGACGCCTGTGGTGCGATCACCCGTCTTCAGGAACTGGGTGTGGCCGACTACCTGATCAAGGCGACGCTGGTGGGGGTGATGGCCCAGCGCTTGGTGCGTACTCTGTGCGCGGATTGCCGCGGTGGTGCGGCGCTGGCCGAAGGCCAGCCGTGTCGTACCTGTCGTGGCACGGGGTTCCATGGCCGCACAGGATTGTTCGAGCTGCTGGTTCCCAGCGACAGCCTGCGCGCCCTGATAGGTCCGGGCGGCGATCTGGCCAGTTTAAGGCGCCAGGCCGTGGCCGATGGATTGCTGGATCTGCGCCGCTGCGGCGAAGCCAAGGTAGCCTGTGGGCAGACCCGCCAAGAGGAAGTGCTGCGGGCCTGTTCCTGAGCAAAAATCCCTTGTATTCAAGGAACTTGCAACCCCGCTGCATATCAAATCGCGCATCTTCAACCCTCACCCTTCGAGGTGTTTCAACATGCGTTTCAAAACCGCCATCGCTGCCGCTGCCTTGCTTTCGCTGCCTATCGGCTCGGCCATGGCCGATACCTTCTGGCGTAACGTGATGACTACAGGTGCTACCACGGCATCGAGCTACCTGACCTCCGGGGATCACAAGCTGGTGATGGCGGCGCAGGATGACGCCGGCAGCTTCGTGGCCAGCGAAGGCGCGATCCGCGGGCCGTTCCTTGAAGCGGCGATTCGCCAGGCCCGCGCAGAGAACCCGGGGATGCAGGCTTCCGACATGGAACTGGCCAATGCCATCCTGGCCAAGAATGCGGTAGCCGAGTAACCGCGTCGCCTGCTTCGCGGGCGCGCCCGCTCCCACAGGGACCGCACAAGGCTTGAATCTTGTGCAAGTGCTGTGGGAGCGGGCAAGCCCGCGAAGAATCCAGCACCGATCTCAGCGATACGCCTCCACCGGCACACAAGCACAGAACAGGTTCCTGTCCCCATACACATTGTCCACCCGGTTCACCGCTGGCCAGTACTTGAGCTGGCGCACGTGAGCACTGGGCGCCACCGCCTGTTCCAGGCTGTAGGGCCTGTCCCACACCGCCAGCACATCGGCCAGGGTATGCGGTGCATGCTTGAGCGGGTTGTTTTCCGCCGGCCAGTTGCCCTCCTGCACTTCGCCAATTTCCGCCCGAATCGCCAACATCGCCTCGACAAAGCGGTCCAGTTCAGCCTTGGACTCACTCTCGGTCGGCTCGACCATCAGCGTGCCCGGCACCGGGAACGACATGGTCGGCGCGTGGAAGCCATAGTCCATCAGGCGCTTGGCCACGTCCTCTTCGCTTATGCCGGTCAGCGCCTTCAGCGGCCGCAGGTCGAGGATGCACTCATGCGCCACGCGCTGGTTGCGCCCGCGGTAGAGCACCGGGAAGGCTCCACCCAGCTGGCTGGCCAGGTAATTGGCCGACAGGATCGCCACCTCGCTGGCATCGGCCAACTGCGGCCCCATCATGGCTATGTACATCCAGCTGATCGGCAGGATGCTTGCACTGCCCCAAGGCGCGGCACTGACCGCGCTGTTGTTCGGGTCCAGGCCGGGTACCGGCACCACCGGGTGGCTGGCGACGAACGGCTTGAGGTGCGCGCGAATGCCGATCGGGCCCATGCCCGGGCCGCCACCACCGTGGGGAATGCAGAAGGTCTTGTGCAGGTTCATGTGTGAAACGTCAGCGCCGATATCCGCCGGACGCGCCAGGCCCACCTGGGCATTGAGGTTGGCGCCATCCATGTACACCTGACCACCGTGCTGGTGGACCACTTCGCAGATTTCGCGGATCCCCTCTTCATACACGCCGTGGGTCGACGGGTAAGTGATCATCAGGCACGACAACCGATCCCCGGCCGAGTGGGCCTTGGCCTTGAGGTCGGCCAGGTCGACGTTGCCATCATCGTCGCAATCGACAATCACCACCTCCATGCCGGCCATTTGCGCCGACGCCGGGTTGGTGCCGTGGGCCGACGACGGGATCAGGCACTGCGTGCGTTGTGGCTGGTGGCGGCTGCGGTGGTAGCGAGTAATGGCCATCAGGCCGGCGTACTCGCCCTGGGCGCCGGAGTTGGGCTGCATGCAAATGGCATCGAAGCCGGTAATGGCGCACAGCCAGCTTTCCAGCTCGTCGATCATTGCCTTGTAACCGGTGGCCTGGGCCGCCGGGGCAAACGGGTGCAGTTGGGCAAAGCCAGGCCAGGTAATGGGGATCATCTCGCTGGTGGCGTTGAGCTTCATGGTGCACGAACCCAGCGGGATCATCGACTGGTTCAGCGCCAGGTCCTTGTTCTCGAGCTGCTTGAGGTAGCGCAGCATCTCGGTTTCGCTGTGGTGCAGGTTGAACACCGGGTGGGCGAGGAACGGCGTGCGCCGCACCAGGCTGGCGGGGATGCCTTCGGGCAGGGCCAGCTGGTCAAGTGCGGCTATATCCAGGCCGTGGTTCACCCCCAGGAAGATGTCGAACAGGCGCAGCACCGTCTGCTCCGAGCAAGTCTCGTCCAGGCTCACGCCCAGGTGCCCGCGGCCAAGAATGCGCAAGTTGATCTGCGCAGCCTCGGCGCTTTCGATGATGGCCGCCTGGGCACCGCCGACGTCCAGGGTAAGGGTGTCGAAGAAGTGCTGGTTGAGGCGCTTGATGCCCTTGGCCTCGAGGCCGGCTGCCAGGATGAAGGTCAGCCGGTGCACGCGCTGGGCAATGCGCTGCAGGCCTTCCGGGCCGTGGTACACCGCGTAGAAGCCGGCAATGTTGGCCAGCAGCACCTGGGCCGTGCAGATGTTGGAGTTGGCCTTCTCGCGGCGGATATGCTGCTCGCGGGTTTGCAGGGCCATACGCAAAGCGGTGTTGCCACGGGCATCGCGCGACACGCCGATGATGCGCCCCGGCATGGCTCGCTTGTAGTCATCGCGGCAGGCGAAATAGGCCGCGTGGGGGCCGCCATAGCCCATCGGTACGCCAAAGCGCTGGGTCGAGCCCAGCACCACATCGGCGCCCAGTTCCCCGGGCGGTGCCAGCACCACCAGGCTGAGCAGGTCGGCGGCTACGCAGGCCAAGGCATGCTGGCTGTGCAAATGGTCGATTTGCGGGCGCAGGTCGCGCACCTCGCCGTGGGTATCCGGGTACTGCAACAAGGCCCCGAAAACCGCGTGTTTGCCAAGGTTATCCACAGAGTCGACGATCAGCTCGAAGCCGAAGCCCTCGGCACGGGTCTTGAGTACCGACAGGGTCTGCGGGTGACAGTGCTCGTCGGCGAAGAAGGCATTGCTCTTGTTGCGCGCCACCCGCTTGGCCAGGGCCATGGCCTCGGCGGCGGCGGTGGCTTCGTCGAGCAGCGAGGCGTTGGCCAGGGCCAGCCCGGTGAGGTCGATGACCATCTGCTGGAAGTTCAGCAGTGCTTCCAGCCGGCCTTGGGCGATTTCAGGCTGATAGGGCGTGTAGGCGGTGTACCAGCCCGGGTTTTCCAGCACGTTGCGCAGGATGACCGTGGGGGTGATGGTGCCGTGGTAGCCCATGCCGATCAGGCTGGTCCAGACCTGGTTCTGCCCGGCGTAACCGGCGAGCTTGGCCAGGGCGGCCTGTTCGTCCAGTGCCGGCGGCAGGTCCAGGGGGCGATTGAGGCGGATGTCTGGCGGTACGGTCTGCTCGATCAGCTCACTGCGGCTGGCGACACCCAGCGCATTGAGCATGGCCTGCTGCTCCGTGGCATCCGGGCCCAGGTGGCGACGCAGGAAAGGGTTGAGCTCTTGCAGTTGATGCAGGGATGGCGACTGGGACATGACGACGCTCTCTTCCTGGAACAGCTCTCATGGAGACTTACAAGTCTAGGAAGGGATTGCCGATTCTGCGGGGAAACTTGTTTTGCCAGTACCGGCCCTATCGCCGGCAAGCCAGCTCCCACAGGTAACCACAGGCCCTGAGGCGCGCGCTATCTCTGTGGGAGCTGGCTTGCCGGCGATGAGGCCTGAAGCCTTACTCGCCGATAGCGGCTGCGTAACCAGCACCATCCAGCAGCTTGTCCAGCTCGGCCGGGTTGCTTGGCTTCAGCTTGAAGATCCACGACTCGTAAGGTTCTTCGTTGAGCAGCTCTGGGCTGTCGGCCAGCTCTTCGTTGACCGCGATCACTTCGCCACCGACCGGGGCGTAGATGTCCGAAGCGGCCTTGACCGACTCGACAACACCGGCCGCGTCGCCAGCGGCGAATACCTTGCCGACTTCAGCCAGCTCGACGAACACCACGTCACCCAGGGCTTGCTGGGCGTGGTCGCTGATACCCACGGTCACGGTGCCATCGGCTTCCAGGCGAGCCCACTCGTGGCTTTCGGCAAAACGCAGGTCGGCGGGGATATTGCTCATGTCTTGAATTCCTCGATTGGCTCAGCGGTACGCCCGCCGGTTAAAAATTGTTCAGATCAGAATCTTGCCGTGGCGCACGAAGGTCGGTTTGACCACCCGCACCGGGTACCACTTGCCGCGGATTTCCACCTCGGCCCGGTCGCCGGTGGCCATGGGCACGCGTGCAAGTGCAATGGACTTGCTCAGCGTAGGCGAGAAACTACCACTGGTGATCTCCCCTTCGCCAATCCCGGCTACACGCACCACCTGGTGGGCACGCAGCACGCCACGCTCTTCCAGTACCAGGCCGACCAGTTTTTCCTGCACGCCATGTTCGATTTCCGCCAGCAGCCCGGCGCGGCCGATGAAGTCACGCCCGGCCGGCTCCCAAGCGATGCTCCAGCCAAGGTTGGAGGTGAGCGGGGTGTGGGTTTCGTCAATGTCCTGGCCGTACAGATTCATGCCAGCTTCCAGGCGCAAGGTATCGCGGGCACCAAGGCCGCTGGGGGCGATTCCGGCACCGACCAGGTCGTTGAAGAACGCCACCGCCTGGTCGCCGGGGAGGATGATCTCCAAGCCGTCTTCACCGGTGTAACCGGTGCGGGCAATGAACCAGTCGCCTTCGGCAAAACCTTCGAACGGACGCAGTTCGCGGATCAGCGCGGCACGCGCGGGGCTGAGCAGCGCTGCAGCCTTTTCTCGGGCATGCGGGCCCTGGATGGCAAGAATGGCAAGGTCGGGGCGGACCTTGAAGTCCACGGCAAAACCGTCACGCTGCAGTTGCAGCCAGTCGAGCACCTTGGCGCGGGTGGCGGCGTTGGTGACCAGACGATAGCCCTCTTCCGTGCGGTAGACGATCAGGTCATCGATCACCCCGCCCTGCTCCTGCAACAGCGGGCTGTACAGCGCCTTGCCGGTGTCGTCGAGGCGGGCCACGTCATTGGCCAGCAGACGCTGCAGCCAGGCGGTGGCTTCGCTACCATCGACATCGATAACGGTCATGTGAGAAACATCGAACACCCCGCAATCGCTGCGCACCTGATGGTGCTCCTCGACCTGCGAGCCATAGTGCAGGGGCATGTCCCAGCCACCGAAATCGACCGTCTTGGCGCCAAGCGCCAGGTGCAGGTCATACAAAAGCGTGCGCTGTCCCATGGGTTTCTCCTTCCGGGCGTGGCGAAGCGGCGGCGGTCGATGACGTCGGGTCGTCAGCTCTTCTTGTGTAGGACCCGCCGCGCGAATGCCGCGCATTGTAGCCGCAAGGGCGCGGGCTGGCACCCTCAGTGACTGTGACCGGGTCGACGTGCCGAACGGCGGATCAGGCCGATGACCGGCAGCAGGCCCACCAGCACCAGGGTCAGTGCCGGCAACGATGCACGCGCCCACTCACCCTCGCTGGTCATCTCGAACACCCTTACCGCCAAGGTATCCCAGCCGAACGGGCGCATCAGCAAAGTGGCCGGCATTTCCTTGAGCACGTCGACGAACACCAGCAGGGCGGCGCTGAGCGCGCCAGGCACCAGCAGCGGTAGATACACCTTGAAAAACAATCCCGCGCCACCGACGCCCAGGCTACGGGATGCCTCGGGCAATGACGGGCGGATACGCTCCAGGCTGCTCTCCAGCGGCCCGTAGGCCACCGCGATGAAGCGCACCAGGTAGGCCAGCAGTAACGCCGCCAGGCTGCCCAGCAGCAGCGGCTTGCCGGCACCGCCCAGCCAGCTGGACAGCGGGATGACCAGATGGTTGTCGAGGTAACTGAAGGCAAGCATGATCGACACCGCCAGCACCGAGCCGGGCAAGGCATAACCCAGGTTGGCCAGGCCTACCCCGGCGCGGATACCGCCCGTCGGCGCCTGGCGCCGGGCAAAGGCCAGCAGCAACGCCACGCACACCGTGACCAGCGCCGCCATGCCACCCAGGTACAGGGTGTGCAGCACAAGGCCGACATAACGCTCGTCCAGGTCATGCCGGCCGCGCTGCCAGAACCACGCCAGCAGTTGCAGCAGCGGGATGACGAAGGCGCAGGCGAACACCAGCAGGCACCAGCCACTGGCCAGCAACGCCTTGAACCCGCGCAGGTGGTACAGCGCCTGCCCGCGCGGCCGCTCGTTGCCGCTGCGGCTGGCCCCCCTGGCACGGCGCTCGCCATACAGCACCAGCATCACCGCCAGCAGCAACAGGCTGGCCAGCTGGGCCGCGCTGGACAGGCTGAAGAAGCCGTACCAGGTCTTGTAGATGGCCGTGGTGAAGGTGTCGAAGTTGAATACCGCCACCGCGCCGAAGTCGGCCAGGGTTTCCATCAGGGCCAGGGCAATACCGGCGCCAATCGCGGGCCGAGCCATGGGCAGCGCCACACGCCAGAACGCCTGCAGCGGGGACAGCCCCAGCACTCGCGCCGCTTCCATCAGGCCCTTGCCCTGGGCCAGGAATGCGGTACGCGCCAGCAGATAGACATAGGGGTAGAACACCAGCACCAGGACGACGATCACCCCGCCGGTGGAGCGCACCCGGGGCAGGCGCATCGGCCCGAACACCTCGCGCAGGGCGCTCTGCACCGGGCCGGCGAAGTCCAGCAGGCCGACGAAGACGAACGCCAGCACATAGGCCGGGATGGCGAACGGTAGCATCAGCGCCCAGTCCAGCCAGCGCCGGCCAGGGAACTCGCATAGGCTGGTCAGCCAGGCCAGGCTGACGCCCAGCACGGTGACGCCGATGCCCACACCCACCACCAGCGTCAGGGTATTGGTTAGCAGGCGCGTCATCTGGGTGTCGAGCAGGTGCGACCAGATCTGCAGGTCGATCGACTGCCAGGACAACAGCAGGACGCTCAGGGGCAGGAGCACCAGGGCGGCGACCAAGGTGACCGGGAGGTACCAGCGGCGTTGAGGGGTGTGGGGCAAGGCTTGACTCTCGATTGCGATGGCGACCGCTGCGCGGTCGTTCGCGGGTGAACCCACTCCCACAGGATCTGCACTGCCTTTGAGGGTTGTGCGGTCCTGTGGGAGCGGGTTTATCGGAACGCCGAACCGCCGCGAATGGGCCCTTGCAGGCCCCGGAAGGATAAAGCCTGGCGCTTAGTTCCAGCCAGCCCGATCCATCAAGCGAATCGCTTCAGCCTGGCGCTTGCCAGCGATTTCCACCGGAATGCTGTCAGCCTTGAAGCTGCCCCACGCTGCCACTTCGTCCGAGGGCTTGACCTTCGGGTTGGCCGGGAACTCCTGGTTGATGTCGGCGAACAACTTCTGCGCCTCTTCACCAGTCATCCATTCCACCAGTTTCTTCGCCGCCTCCGGGTGTGGCGCATGCTTGGTCAGGCCGATGCCCGACAGGTTCACGTGCACGCCACGGTCACCTTGGTTGGGCCAGAAGATCTTCACCGGCAGTTTCGGGTTCTGCTTGTGCAGGCGGCCATAGTAGTAGGTGTTGACCACGCCCACGTCGCACTGGCCGGCCTCGATGGCCTGGATCACGGCGTTGTCGTCGGAGAACACGTCGGTAGACAGGTTGTTGACCCAGCCTTTGACGATCTGCTCTGTCTTCGCCTCGCCGTGGGTTTCGATCAGGGTGGCGGTCAGCGACTGGTTGTACACCTTCTTCGCCGTGCGCAGGCACAGGCGGCCTTCCCACTGCTTGTCGGCCAAGGCTTCGTAGGTGCTCAGCTCCTGCGGCTTGACCCGCTCGGTGGAGTAGATGATGGTGCGGGCGCGCAGGCTCAGGCCGGTCCAGTCGTGGGACGAGGCGCGGTACTGCGACGGGATGTTCTGGTCGATGATGTCGGACTTGATCGGCTGCAGGATGCCCATCTGCTCGGCTTGCCACAGGTTGCCGGCATCGACGGTCAGCAGCAGGTCGGCCACGCCGTTTTCGCCCTCGGCCTTGATGCGCTGCATCAGCGGGGCTTCCTTGTCGGTGATGAACTTGATCTTGACCCCGGTCTTGGCGGTATAGGCATCGAACACCGGCTTGATCAGCTCGTCGATGCGCGAGGAGTACACCACCACTTCGTCCGCTGCCTGAGCGGTGCCGCCGAACAGGGTCAGGGCCAGGGCGGCCAGTAGGGGCTTGCGTGGCAACATGGAAAGCACTCCTCGGATCGTATGAGAGGCGCAAATGGTAGTGAATCCCATTTTCCGACTCATCTACCTAGGCGTTACCGGATGTTGCAGAACTTGCTCCTACAGCTCATCGTGCAAGACCTTCACGCCTTGGCCAGATCCGGCAGGTCACCACTCAAACCCAGCGCCTGGCGCACGAACAGTGCCTTGGCCTCCGGCATCTGCTCCACCAGCTTCAACCCACTGTTACGCAACCAGCGCAACGGCAACGGGTTGGCCTGGAACAACCGCTCGAACCCTTCCATCGCCGCCATCAGTGCCAGGTTGTGCGGCATGCGCCGTCGCTCGTAACGGCTCAGCACCTTCACATCCGCCAGACGCTCGCCACGCTCGCAGGCGTTGACCAGCACTTCGGCCAGCACCGCAGCATCGAGAAAGCCCAGGTTGACGCCCTGCCCGGCCAGCGGGTGAATGGTGTGCGCGGCATCGCCAATCAATGCCAGGCCTTCACCCACATAGCGCTTGGCGTGGCGCTGGCGCAGCGGTACGCACACCCGCGGGTCGGCCTGCAGCACATCACCCAGGCGCCCCTCGAATGCCCGCTCCAGGGCTTTCAGGAAGGCCGCTTCATCCAGCGCCATCAATTGCTCGGCATGCTCCGGGGTGGTCGACCACACGATCGAGCACCAGTCCTGCTGGCCATCACGGGATAGCGGCAGGAACGCCAGTGGCCCCTCATCGGTGAAGCGCTGCCAGGCCGTGGCCTGGTGCCCGGCGCTGCAGCGCACGCTGGTGACGATGGCATGGTGCAGGTAATCCCACTCACGGGTTTCGCAACCGGCCAGGCGCCGCACTGCCGAGTTGGCACCGTCTGCCGCGATCACCAGCGGTGCACGCAGCTGGCGGCCATCGGCGAGGGTAAGCAGCCACTCGTCGCCAGAGCGGCGCAGCTGTTCGAGCCGCGCATTGGGCAGCAGGCCGATATCGCTGTCATGCAAGCGTTCCAGCAGGCCATCCTGCACCACCCGGTTCTCGACGATATGGCCGAGCACCTGGGCGTGCACGCTGGCGGCCGAGAAGTGAATCTGCCCGGTGCCACTGCCATCCCACACATGCATGTCCGAGTAGGGCGTGGCACGCCGCAGGGCAATACCGTCCCAGGCGCCAAGGCGCTCGAGGATGCGCTGGCTGGCTGCCGACAGCGCGCTGACACGCGGCTCGAACGGGGCCTGGGCATCGAACGGCTTGACGGTCAGCGGGCCGCCGTCGAGCAGGAGGATTTGCAAGCCACTGTGGCGCAACGCCAGGGCCAGGGCGCTGCCGACCATACCGGCACCGACAATCAACAGATCTGCGCGCATTTCCATGCCTTACGCCAGCCTCGCTTGCGGCTTGAGCCGCACATATAGGGTTTTATCGACCCGCGCCACCAGCTCGCCGGCGCCGTCACGGATATCGACCTGCAAACGCGGCAGGCACTTCTTGCCGGTGGCAGTCTGCTGGCGGATTTCATCCAGCAGCGCGTCATCGACGTGGAGTTCGGCATACACCGGGCCTTTGCCCGGCGAAATGAAATCGATGCTGGCGGCCTTGTCCCAGACGATGTAGTCACGACCCAGCTGTTCGATCAGCAACAGCATGTAGAACGGGTCGACCATCGAATACAGGCTGCCGCCGAACTGAGTACCGACATAGTTGCGGTTCCAGCGGGTCAGCTTCATCGCCACCTTGACGCTGCGCAGGTCCGGGCTGATGTGCAGCACGCGGATGCCAGCACCCAGATACGGCGGGTAAAGGTTCAACCGCCAACGCAACAGGCGCGCCCGGCGCGCCAGCCTGCGCGCGTTGCCACTCATGCCTGACCTCGCGGATCGGGGCGAGTGCCCAGGCCCATGGCCTGGCGGGCGAACCAGCTTTTCGCCGGAGGCAGCAAGTCGAGACCGAGCAGGCCCAGGTTGCGCCCGGCGGCCAGCAACGGCTGGCTACTGCCGAACAGGCGAGTGACCTGGTCGGAAAAACCGATGGTCATGGCCTGGTCCAGGCGCTGGCGCTGGTGGTAGGCCTGCAACGTGGTCAGGTCGCCAGGCTGCTGCGGGCCGGCCAGCAGCGCCTCGGCAAGCGCCTGCACGTCACGCAGCGACAGATTGAAGCCTTGGCCGGCAATAGGGTGAAGGCTGTGCGCGGCGTTGCCCAGCACCACCAGATGCGGCCGCACCTGCTCCTGGGCTTCGATCAGCGACAGTGGGTAGAGGTGCCGCGCGCCGACCTGGCGCAAAGCGCCCAGGCGATAGCCGAACACGCCCTGCAGCTCGCGCAGGAAACTGCGCTCGTCGATGTCGGCCAGGCGCCGCGCGTCCATGCCCTGGCGGGTCCAGACCAGCGCGCAGCGGTTATCCGGCAGCGGCAGCAGGGCCATGGGGCCTTCTTCGGTGAAACGCTCGAAGGCCTGGCCGCCGTGGGCCTCGCCCGGAGTGATATTGGCGATCAGCGCGCTCTGTTGGTAGGGCGTGTGGCGCACATGAATGCCCAGCTGTTCGCGCAGGCCGGAGCGGCCACCGTCGGCCAGTACCGCCAGGTCGCACTCCAGTTGAGTGTCGTCGTTCAGCAGCAGGCGGTAGCCACCTTCGATGGCCTGCATCGCGGTGACTTCCGCCGGGCAACGCCAGCTCACCACCTCGCTGTCCAGCCCTTGCCACAGGCACTGACCCAGCCAGGCGTTTTCCACTACGTAGCCAAGCGCCGGCACGCCCTCTTCCAGGGCATCCAGGCGGGTGGCGCCGAAGCGGCCGCGGTCGGATACGTGAATCTGCCGGATCGGCTCGGCGCGATGGCCGATTGCCTGCCACAGGCCCAGCTGCTGGTAGATCTGCTGAGTGCCAAACGACAGTGCCGACGAACGCGCATCGTAGCTGGGCTGGAAGCTGTCACCGGGGGCGAAGGGCTCGATCAGCAGGATCTTCCAGCCTCGCGCCTTGGCCCCCGCCTGCAGCGCCAGGGCCAAGCTCGCGCCCACCAGGCCGCCACCAATGATCGCCAGATTCACCCGATTCATGCCGCGTCCTTGCGGGCGGCCTGCATCAGTGCCTCGATCTCGGCGACCGTACGCGGTACGCCCGAAGTCAGGATTTCACAGCCTTGCCTGGTCACTACCACGTCGTCCTCGATCCTTACACCAATGCCGCGCCATTTCTTGGCCACGGCCTGATTGTCGGCGCCTATGTAGATGCCCGGTTCGACGGTCAGCGCCATGCCGGGTTCAAGCACCCGCCACTCGCCGCCCACCTTGTACTCGCCCACATCGTGCACATCCATGCCCAGCCAATGCCCGGCACGATGCATGTAGAAGGCACGATAGGCCTCGCTGTCGATCAGCGCCTGTACCTCGCCCGTCAGCAGGCCCAGTTCCACCAGGCCCTCGGTGATGACCCGCACGGTCGCCTCATGGGCGTGGTTCCAGTGCTTGCCGGGGGCGATTTCGGCAAACGCCGCGGCCTGGGCCTTGAGCACCAGCTCGTAGATGGCCTTCTGCTCTGGCGAAAAGCTCCCGCTGACCGGGAAGGTACGGGTGATGTCGCTGGCGTAGCAGTCGATCTCGCAGCCGGCGTCGATCAGTACCAGGTCGCCATCCTTGAGCGGGGCGTCGTTCTGCTGATAGTGCAGGATGCAGCCATTGCGCCCGGCCGCGACGATCGAGCCGTAGGCCGGCATCTTCGCCCCACCCTTGCGGAACTCGTAGTCCAGCTCGGCTTCCAGGCTGTATTCGTGCAAGCCGGCCCGGCAGGCCTGCATGGCCCGCACGTGGGCCCGCGCCGAAATCTCTGCGGCAGCACGCATCACCTTCACTTCCGCTGCCGATTTATACAGGCGCATGTCGTGCAGCAGATGATCCAGCGCAACGAACTCGTTCGGCGGCTGGGCGCCCAGGCGGGCCTTGGAGCGGATCACATTGATCCAGTCCATCAGCCGGCGGTCGAACTCGGGGTTGCTGCCCATGGCGCTGTACACCCGCTCACGGCCTTCGATCAGGCCCGGCAGGATCTCGTCGATGTCGGTGATGGGGAAGGCATCGTCTGCGCCAAAATCGCGCACCGCACCTTCCTGGCCAGCCCGCAGACCATCCCACAGCTCGCGCTCGGGGTTGCGTTCACGGCAGAACAGCACGTATTCGCCATGCTCGCGCCCCGGAATCAGCGCAATCACCGCTTCCGGCTCGGGAAAACCACTGAGGTACTGGAAGTCGCTGTCCTGGCGGTAAACGTGCTCTACGTCGCGGTTACGGATGGCAACCGCGGCAGCGGGCAGGATGGCGATACTGTTGGGTACCATCTGCGCCATCAGCGCCTTGCGCCGACGGGCATACTCGGCCTTGGGAATGCGGCTCATGGGCAGACTACCCCCGGTTGATCAGTGCAGCGATGGCTTGGGTGCGGGGGCGGCCGGCTTGGCCAGCTCGGAGAACAGCAGCAACGGCGCCACGCGCAGGTATTCCATGACCTCCATGTAGTCGCTCTCGCCGTCCTCGGACTCCTCGAGGGCTTCCTGGACCTGGGAAATGGCCACCAGGTCCTGCAGCACTTCCTTGGCCTCGTCGGACAGGTCCTTGCCACCGGCATTCAGGCCGAAACCGGTGATGAAGCCTTGGCACCACTGGCCCAGCGCGGTGGCGCGGTCGTTCAGGGCGGCGTCGTCGGAAGGCAGCAGCAGGACGATCGCCATGTCGTCGCTGGTCAGCTCGCCCTTGACCATTTCCTGCAGGCCGACCAGGGCGTTGCGCACGGTGTCACCGGGCTCGGTTTCCAGCAGCTGGGCGGCATCGGCCAGCCAGCCGTCGGCGTCGAAGCCGGCACCGGCGCAGCTGCGGCCGATCAGCAGGCCGTGCAGTTCGGCCGGGGTGACAGGATGGCCATTGCTGGACAGCAGCATGGCGAAGGCGATGTAGGGCGATTGGGTATTGGGCATGGGCAGCTAGGCGCCAGACGGCGCAATGACTAGAATGGAGACCTTGTATCCTAGCACCGGCAGGCGCGCCAAGACCATCGGCACTGGCCGTCGCCGCCCAGGGAGAGGCATCATCGCCAGGTGACTCAACGACGGAGCGAATCGAGTGCAACCCACGCAAGAGAACGACCTGCAGGCACTGATGAGCCGATTCGAGTTGCTGATCGAACGTGTCGAGCAACTAAAACGGCAAAATGCACTCCTAGTAGCTCAGGAAAAAACCTGGCGCGAAGAGCGCGCCCACCTCATCGAAAAGAACGAGATCGCCAAGCGCAAGGTCGAGTCGATGATTTTACGCCTCAAGGCCCTGGAGCAAGACTCATGAGTTCAAGCAATAGCGTCACCGTGCAGATCCTCGACAAGGAGTATTCGATCATCTGCCCGCCGGAAGAGCGCAACAACCTGGTCAGCGCCGCACGCTACCTGGACGGCAAGATGCGCGAGATCCGCAGCAGCGGCAAGGTGATCGGCGCCGACCGCATCGCGGTCATGGCAGCGTTGAACATCACCCACGAAATGCTGCACCGCCAGGAAGACCGCAACGATGCCCCGGCAGGCGGCACCACTCGCGAACAGGTGCGCGACCTGCTGGAACGGGTCGACCAGGCACTGTCCGACGACGCGGATACCAAAATCGGCTGAGATTGGTATACTGGCGCCACTCCCTGGGGGATGCGCCAGTCGGTTATGTCCCTGAGCCGATACGCACAACCACGGGGGTTGCACGCTGGGGCCGGTGTGCATGTCCGCCCGACGGAAAGCCTTAACGCCCCCTGCAATCTCCACCTTGAACTTTCGGGTTCAAGGGCTACACCGATAGCGGTCTTGTCGGGGAGCCTGAATTCTCTTGCCCGCCCCTCCCGGCGGGCAATTCGTTTTGGCCGACCACGTCGGCCAGCATCTGGGATCGCCCGTGCCATGACCGACACCGCGCAGCTCACCCGCCCCCAGCTCCGTCGCCTGCTCCGCAATGCCCGCCGCGCCCTTACCCCTGCCCAGCAACGCCAGGCCGCCCTTGGCCTGTACCGCCAGCTGGCGCAGCACCCGCTGTTCCGCCGCGCCCGGCACATTGCCCTGTACCTGCCCAACGACGGCGAAATCGACCCTTGCCTGCTGCTGCGCGAGGCCCAGCGCCGTGGCAAGCGTACCTACCTGCCGGTGCTGCACGCCTGGCCGCGCACGCGCATGGTGTTCCAGCGCTTCGAGCAGGGCGAGAAGCTCAAGCCCAACCGCTTTCGCATTCCGGAGCCGGTTACCGAGCGCAAGCGCCAGCGCCCGATCTGGTCGCTGGACCTGATCCTGCTACCGTTGGTCGGTTTCGACGAAGTGGGCGGTCGCCTGGGAATGGGCGGTGGTTTCTATGATCGCAGCCTGGCCTACCAGGCGCGTCGCCAGACCTGGAAAAAGCCGTTGCTGTTGGGGCTGGCACATGAATGCCAGAAGGTCGAGCGGCTGGCTCAGGCCAGTTGGGATGTACCGCTGCAGGGGACGGTCTCGGACCGTGGCTGGTACTTGGCGCCGCGTTGAACGGCGCCGACGTGGGGCATCAACGTTGCGGCTGGCTGGCGTCGACCGGCATCTGATAGGCATTGTCCAGCTTGCGCTCCCAGATACCTTGCGCATAACCGGTAGTGACCACACCCAGGCCGAAAATGAACACCAGGATCCACAGCAGATCCGGCTTGTTACGTTGATTCATCGAAGAATGCCCCCCAGGCAAACTGTTCAGGCTCGGCAATTTTCTGGGTATCGCCGGAGCATCGCGCTTTAAACGGGGCGCATTTTCCGACAACCTGCGTCTGCACGCAAACCTTGACGCCAACCGACTGTCGGTTTCATGCAACAGGTTATTTCAAACCTTTTCAGGAGCAGCACCCATGGCCTACTGGCTGATGAAATCCGAGCCCGACGAGCTCTCCATCGAAGCCCTCGGCCGTCTCGGCGAAGCGCGCTGGGACGGCGTGCGCAACTACCAGGCGCGCAATTTCCTGCGGGCCATGAGCGTTGGCGACGAGTTCTTCTTCTATCACTCCAGCTGCCCGCAGCCGGGCATCGCTGGCATTGCCAGGATCACTCGCGCTGCCTACCCCGACCCGACCGCGCTGGACCCGCAAAGCCACTACTACGATGCCAAGGCCACGGCCGACAAGAACCCGTGGAGCGCGGTGGATGTAGCCCATGTGCAAACCCTGCCACGGGTGCTGGAGCTGGCCTGGCTGAAACAGCAGGCAGGCCTGGCCGAACTGCCGCTGGTGCAGAAAGGCAGCCGCCTGTCGGTGATGCCGGTGACGCCAGAGCAATGGGCAGTGATTGTCGCTTTGCATTGAAACTGCGGCTAAGGTCATAAACCAAAGGGGCCGCCCTGCGGCCCATCGCCGGCAAGCCAGCTTGTGTCTTGAGAGGGGATTAGAATCTGAAGTGAGAGCGATGAATGGCAAGCTGAATGCCAGAGGTGCCTTGAGCACGTGTGGGAGCACAAGCTGCCATTCACCGTTCCACTTTGGCGAGAGCCCGAACAGTTGGATGA